>JAFMJK010000124.1 GCA_017853515.1 Chthoniobacterales bacterium
CCATGATGGCGCTGGTGGGCGCGAGCATTTCGCGCATGCCCGGTCCGCCTTTCGGTCCTTCACCGCGGATGACGATGACGTGGCCGGCCTTGACCGTGCCGTCGAGGATGGCGGCCAGCGCCTTCTCTTCGCCTTCGAACACGATGGCTTTGCCGGTGAAGCCCGTGCCCTCCTTGCCGGTGATCTTGCCGACCGCGCCTTCGGGAGCGAGGTTGCCGTAGAAGATGACGAGGTGGCTGTCTTTCTTGATGGGGTTATCGAGCGGGCGGATGATCTGCTGGCCGTTCGGATACGGTTTCACGTTGGCGAGGGTCTCGGCCATGGTCTGGCCGGTGACGGTGAGGCAATCGCCGTGGAGCAGGCCGGCGTCGAGCAGCGTCCGCATGAGCGGGCGGATGCCGCCGATGGCGACGAGGGCGCTCATGCTGAATTTGCCGCTGGGCTTGAGGTCGGCAAGCACGGGCACGCGTTTGCCGATGCGCGTGAAGTCGTCGATGGTGAGCTTCACCTTCGCCGCGTGCGCGATGGCGAGCAGGTGCAACACGGCATTCGTCGAACCACCGAGCGCGATGACGACGGTGATGGCGTTCTCGAAGGCTTTCTTCGTGAGGATGTCGCGGGGCTTGAGGTCGAGGCGCAACATGTGCACGACGGCGGCCCCGGCGCGGCGGCAGTCGTCCATCTTCGCGGGACTCACGGCGTTCTGCGCGGAGCTGTCGGGCAGACTCATGCCGAGCGCTTCGATGGCGCTGGCCATGGTGTTGGCGGTATACATGCCGCCGCACGAGCCCGGTCCGGGAATCGCGCAGGATTCGACGGCGTGCAGTTCTGCATCGCTCAACTTGCCCGCGGCGTGCTGGCCGACGGCTTCGAACACGGAAACGATGTCGAGCTCTTTGCCCTTGGGCAATTGGCCGGCGGGCGGATTGGTCAGGCACCCGGGCAGGATCGTGCCGCCATAAACGAACACGGCGGGGCGGTTCATACGCGCCATGGCGATCATCGCGCCGGGCATGTTTTTGTCGCAACCGCCGATGGCGACGTAGCCGTCCATGCCGCCGCAACCCACGACGGTTTCAATCGAGTCAGCGATGACTTCGCGGGAGACGAGCGAGTATTTCATCGCCTCGTTGCCGTTCGAAATGCCGTCGGACACGGTGATGGTGTTGAAGATGATGGCCTTGCCGCCGCCGGCGTTCGCGCCTTTCTCGGCTTCGAGCGCGAGCTTGTCGATGTGCATGTTGCACGGCGTGACGTTGGCCCAAGTGGACGCGATGCCGATGAGCGGCTTCTTGAAATCTTCCTCGGTGAAGCCGACGGGATACAGCATGGCGCGGGCGGCGGCGCGGTGCGGGCCGTCGAGGAGCGAGCTGGAAAAGGGGCGGATGTTGATGGCTTTTTTAGCGGCGGATTTCTTTTTCATCGGAGAGAGAGTCTGGCAGAAACGGCGTCACATTCAAGCAGGGAGCGAGAATGAGGGGCTTCACGCAAGCCGGAGCGAAGTTTCCGGCGGGGCCGGGCGGATTGCGCTGGAATATGGGCGGTGAGATTGCGAATATGGCGGGGCAAAACCGGTTGAAAATTTATGAAACGTAACGCTGGAATTTACCTGCTGCTGCTGACCTTGAGCCTGCGCGTCACGGCGGCGACCAACAAAGATGCGGAGGTCGCGGCCACGAATCCGCCGCCCGCAAAATCCCAAGCGCCCAAAATCCCCGACGCCACGCACCAACCCGTCTGCACGACGAACACGGTGTCCATCGCCGGCAAGCCGGTGCGCTACGTCGCGGAGACGGGGATGCTGCCGTTGCTGAAGGCGGACGGCACGACGCGGGCGTCGATCTTTTACATCGCCTACACGCGGGAGGTGCCGACCAACGCGGCGGCGCGGCCGGTGATGTTCTGCTTCAACGGCGGGCCGGGTTCATCCTCGGTGTGGCTGCATCTCGGCGCGCTCGGGCCGCGCCGGGTGAAGGTGAAGGATGACGGCACGCTGCCGCCGCCGCCGTTCGGGCTGGTGGACAACGAGTATTCGCTGCTGCACCAGTGCGACTTGGTATTCATCGACCCGATCGCCACGGGATTCAGCCGCGTGACGAAAGACGAGAAGGCGCAGGATTTTTTTGGCCAGACCGGAGACCTGGAATCGCTCGGCGAATTCATCCGGCTGTGGACGACGCGGCACGAGCGGTGGCTCGCGGCGAAATATCTTTGCGGGGAAAGTTACGGCGTCTTCCGCGCGGCAGGGCTGGCGGAGCATCTGCGCTCGCGCTACGGGATGTATCTGAACGGGCTGGTGTTCGTGTCGGGCGTGCTGGATTTTGCGACCATCCGGGGCGGGGACAACGACCTGCCGAACGTGCTCACGCTGCCGGCTTACACGGCGATGGCGCACTATCACAAAAAGTTGCCGCCGAAACTCCAGGCGAATCGCGACCAGGCCGTGGCCGAGGCGCGGGAGTTCGCCCGCACGGAATACCTGGTGGCGTTGCATCAGGGCGCGGCGTTGGCGGCGGCAGGGCGGGAAAAAATTGCGGCCAAGCTCGCGAGTTTCACCGGCCTGCCTGCCGCGCTGATCCTGGACAACGACCTGCGGATTGACGGCGGTACGTTCCGAAAAAAACTTCTGGCGACCGAGGGATTGATTCTTGGCGGTTACGATGCGCGGATCACGGGCCGCGACGGAAATCCGGCGGCGAGCGGGCCGGAATTCGATCCGTCGTATGCAGCGGCTTACGGGCCGTTCTCCGCGACGATGAATTCATATGTACGCAGCGAGCTGAAGTTCGAAGCTGACTTGCCCTATGAAATCATCGCGGGTGTGCAGCCCTGGAATTACGGCCAGCGGAACGCCTATCCCAGCGTGACCGGCGCGCTCGCCGCTGCGATGAACCAGAATCCCTACCTGCGCGTGTTGGTGATGGGCGGGCGGGCGGATTTGGTGTGTCCGGTGGACAGCATGAGCTACAGCATGGAGCACCTGTCGCTTGCGCCCGCCTACCGGAAAAACATCAGTTACGCCGAATTCGACGCCGGGCACATGATGTATGTGAATCAGCCGGACCTGAAAAAATTCCAGCAGGTCGTGGAGCAGTTCGTGCAGCCGTAGCGGGTGGAGGTTGGACCGAGCGATGCGCGGCGCTCCCCTCAGGCCGGGCGGGGGACGCGCCGGATGCGCGCGGCGAGGTCGGCCACTTTGGCGATGCTTTCGCAGCCAACGTTGAGTGGATCCACGCAGCCGAGCGTGAGGGCGAATTTCACGGAGGCATCGCGTTTCTCATCATCATGGCGCAGGCGGGGCCTTCGCCCATGTCAGAGCCTGCTTCGGCGTTGGTATGACGCTTAGAGGAGCGCGCGGCCGGCTTTCCGGGGACTTAATTGATTCAGTAATGCGGAATAAACGTATTTACTTAACGCTCCGGCGAACTATATTTCCGGCACTTGGTAGCCGGCGTGGCGGAATTGGCAGACGCGCTAGACTCAAAATCTAGTATCTTCAACGATGTGTGGGTTCGACCCCCTCCGCCGGTACCACTTCAAAAATCTTCGCGGCCCTTGATTTTATGGAAGAACAAATCTTAAACCTTCTCAGCCGCCGCGATTATACGCCCTCCGACGTCCATCAGATCCTCGGCAAACTCGGGCTGCCGCCACACCGGCGCAACGAACTTCAGGAGACGCTCCACCGCTTGGAACGATCCGGCCGCATCATGCGGAACAAAGGCGATCGTTATATTCACACGCGCGAAGCCGACCTCATCCCCGGCCGCATCAAGATCAACAAATCGGGCAAAGGCTTTCTCCAGCCCGACCACGCCGGGCTCCGTGAAATCGTCATCCCCGAGGAAGCCACCGGCACGGCGCTCAACGAAGACCGCGTCCTCGTCCGCCGTGAGGTCAAGCCCCGCGGCCTCCGCCCCGACCGCGCCGAGACCGAGACCGGCGTCGTCATCCGCATCCTCGAACGCCACCGCACCCGCATCGTCGGCACGCTCCAGCGGGGCCGGCAGTTCCGCTACGTCACGCCGGACGACCCGCGCATCCCGCACGATATCCTCGTGCCCGAGCCGCGCGACGTGGGCCGGCCTGCGCATGTCGGCGACAAGGTCGTGGTGGAATTGCAGGAATGGGAATCGCGCCACAGCAACCCCGAAGGCGAAGTCATCGAAGTCCTTGGCCCGCCCGACGCGGAAGGCGTGGACATGCTTTCCGTCATCCGCCAATACGATCTGCCGCTGCATTTCCCGAAAAATATTTTGGACGAAGCCCGCGCCATCGGCTCGGAAGTCAAACCCAGCGAAATCGCCGGGCGCGAAGACTGCCGCCGGCATCAGGTCATCACCATCGACCCCGACGACGCGAAGGATTTCGACGACGCCATCTGCCTGCAACGCGCCGGGCGCGACACCTGGAAGCTCTGGGTGCACATCGCCGACGTCTCGCACTACGTGAAGCCCGGCACGGCGCTTGACGACGAAGCCCGCCGGCGCGGCAACTCCACCTACCTCGTGGACCGCGTCATCCCCATGCTGCCGGAGGCCTTGAGCAACGAACTGTGCTCGCTCAAACCGCACGTGGACCGCCTGACAAAGTGCGTCGAGTTCCTGCTGGCCGAGGATGGTCGCGTGCTGGCGACCAAGTTCCACCCTGCCGTGATCCATTCGCAACGCCGCTTCACCTACAAGGAAGTCTTCGCGATTTTGCAGCGCCCGCCGACGAATCCCGTCGAGCGCATGCTGCACGACGCCAACACACTCACGCAAAAAATCCGCCGCCGCCGTTTTCAGGCCGGCTCGCTCGAACTGGATTTCCCCGAGCAGAAAATCCGCCTCGACGAACGCGGCCGCATCCTGCGGATCGAGAAAGTGGAGAACGACGTCTCCCACCAGCTCATCGAGGAATGCATGCTGCTCGCCAACGAAGCCGTTGCCGCGCGCCTGATGCACCAGCGGCTGCCCGCCGTGTACCGCGTCCACGAGCAGCCCGACGCGCGCCGCCTCCGCGAATATCGCGAGGATGTTTTGAGCCACCATGTCCCGTGCGGCAACCTGGAGAAGCCCGGTGAACCCCAGAAACTTCTCGCCAAGCTCGCCGGCCTGCCCATCGGCGCCGCGCTGAAGATCGGTTTCCTCCGCTCGCTCATGCGCGCCCGTTACGATGTCGAACCGCTCGGCCACTACGGCTTGGCCAAAGCCAAATACACGCACTTCACCTCGCCCATCCGCCGCTACGCCGACCTCGTCGTGCACCGGGCGCTGTTCCAGCATCAGCACGGCGCGACGCACTCGCTCAAGCAGATCGCCGAACACATCTCTGGCACGGAACGCAACTCCGCTGACGCCGAGCGCGACAGCAAGGACGTGAAACTTTACGCCTACCTCAAGGCGCAACTGGAATCCCCGAACCCGCCGCGCTACGAGGGGCTCATCATTGACGTGCGCAACTTCGGGTTCTTCGTGGACGTATCCGGACTGACCATGAGCGGCCTCGTGCACCTCTCCAGCATCGAGGACGATTTCTACATCTTCGACCCCGCGCGCAATACGCTCACCGGTCGCCGCCGCCGGCGCGTGTTCAAGCTCGGCGACAAGGTGCCGGTGCAGATCGCCAAGGTGGACAGCGTCAAGAAAATGGTGGACTTCCGCCTCGCCGCCGGGAGCGGTGCGCCCAGCCAGCCGCAGACATTTCGCCGGGAGCTGCGCGCGCGCCGCGCGCCCGCGGTGCCGCAGTCGAGTGAAGGCAAACCTGTGCCGAATCAGCGCGGAGGCGGCCCGCGCCGGGAACGTCGCCCAGAATACCCGCGCCGCGAGCAAGGTGGCCGAACTCAAGGCGGCAGGCCCGAAGGGCGGACGGAGCAACGCGGCTCGTTGCCGACGAGCGCGCGCCCGGCCTTGCGCGTGTCTTCCGCATTTTCAGCGCAGGGAAGTTCCAACAGGCCGATGCTGCCAACCAGCCAGCAAAGTCAATCAGGCCGCAAACCGCAGCGCCCCCACCCCGCGCAGTCGCGCCGCCAGTTCCAGAAACGCGCCGGCAAGAAGTTCCGCCGCTGATGCCCGCCGATTTTTTGGAGTGCGCGGACATGTCCGCGCTTTGAAACGGGAAGACAGGTCTCTCTTTGAAACCCACCTAGCGCCCAGCGCTACGCAAGGATTTTTCGCATGGGATTACGATGATTTGGACGGCCTAGCTGGACCGGCATTAATTTTGGTCTTCCGCTTGTCATTGCGACCCTTCGCAGAGGGGCGACCGTTCCAGCCCCGAGGGGGTCAGAAGTCGTGCGTGAGAATGGCATCCAGCCGCCGGCAGAGTTCACGGCCGTAATCGGTCCAGATTCCCGAGCCCCAATAGCGGTAGC
Organism: Chthoniobacterales bacterium; assembly: GCA_017853515.1. GTDB lineage: Bacteria > Verrucomicrobiota > Verrucomicrobiia > Chthoniobacterales > JACTMZ01 > JACTMZ01. The sequence continues at coordinate 6,356 of JAFMJK010000124.1, forward strand.
AGCTGGTCTGCGAGCAGAGCAGGTGAAAGAGCGCGTTGCGATAGCGGGGCTCATGCGTGGGAATATTCTGTGAAAGCACCTTCTCGTAGAACTGCTGGCTGACCTTTTCCATCGGCCCGAGGAGGTGGTCATAGCCGCGGACCCAGGAGATATCGCTCGTCCAACTGCCGCCCTCCATGTGAAACCGATGATCCTCTTTTTTCAACAGCGCGATGACCTTGGCGAGCTTCTCGGGGCCGCTGCCAACCGGGAAGCGATTCCAGATCTGCTTTTGAAAGAGGGGCTGCAGCGGGGGAAAGTCGTCCTCTTGAAAAC
>JAFMJK010000266.1 GCA_017853515.1 Chthoniobacterales bacterium
TCGTGGACAGCGCGATGTTGTCCAGTTCTGTCATGATTCAGCCTGCTGATGAGCAGGCTCTTGCCGACTTGTCTCTGACCTACTACGGCCCCTACGCTGTCTTGACCCCGGGCAACAAAGTCATTGAACGCACAATCCCCAACCTCTCCAGCAATGCGATGCCCGTGGTCAATGAGATGGCCGCGATGTTGCAGGGCAAGACCGGCCAGTATAGCTCGGTCGGCATGTTTGCTGACAACAAGGAGCGTACCCGTTTCGAGGTTGAGGCTTATGTTGCCAAGACTTCCAAGCTCAGCATTACGAGCCTCAACCTATTCTACGAGCCTTTCCAAGAACTGCTCCGAGAAATCGCTCGTCGAGTTTTCAACCCAGCCTACGGAGCTGATCTTCCCGGGGGCGATTATGTCGTTGAACTTCGTGACCGTCTGCTTGAAGAAGGCGTGCCACCTGAAGCTCTCGGAGTCATTGACTTTGACCGCTGCCTTGTGAATCGCGCTGTCGGCGGTGGGTCTCCAGAAGCTCGCCAGCTCACGCTCAACGAGCTCGCGGCTGAAGCTGCGTCGTTTGACGACATCGGACGCAAGAACTTGCTCCGTGACCGAGTGGCGGCCAAAGTCGGGTATGACATGGCTGACAGGTATGTCCCTGACACTACCGAGCCCCGCCCGACTATTGACGAGAAGTTGGCTGTTCTGGAGAACTCTCACCTCATCAGCGGTGAGACGATCAACGCTCAGTCTAACGAGCTTCACACTATCCACCTCAAGGTGCATGTGCAGCGTCTTCAGCAGTACTTCGACTCTGTTGAGTCTGGTCAGGCCCAGCTTGGAGACATTGTTCAGCCTATGGTCCAGATTCACGCCCACGCTACAGAGCATGTAGAGATGGGGCAGATGGACCCTTCTACGGTTGGACTAATCAACGCTTTCCGTCAGCAGCTCCAGCAGTACGGAGAGATGATCTGGAATGGGCAGAAGAAGTTGCAGGCCGAAGCTCGTCGTCAGGCTCAAGAGGCCGAAGCCGCAGCAGCCGAAGGGCAGGATGTTCCTCCAGCCCAAGACCAATCTCTGAACCCAGAAATGGAGCGCAAGCTCATTGAGCACAATCTCAGGCTTCAGATGAAGCAAGAGGAACACCAGCAGAAGATGCAGATGAAGCAGCAGGAGTTCCTACAGAAACAAGCTATCCGTGATGCTACGGAAGCGGAAAAGCTCCGTCGTCTCGGAGTCACCTAATTTATGGCCAACCCTCTAGATCAAGCATCTCAATACCCTCTGACAACGATGAACGAATGGGCTCGTCATGAGCCTTTTCGAGTCGCGCTGCAAGCTACTCTCAAAACTGAACACATGCGTTCAGCTCTCAACATCTTGTACCACACCAACCCTCCGCGGGCGGCTGTGTCCCCAGATGCTGTGGCAGTGGCCCTCACTAACCAGTATCAGGCTGGCTGGTACGCTGCTCTTCAAGCTCTCCAAGCCCTTGCCAACTACGACCCAACCAAGGCCAAGCTGAAAGACCGCGCAGCAGAAATCGAATCCCAAGGACACTGGTCCCACGCAGGCCACTCTCAGAGTAACTCCTTCACCCAATAATCACTTCACCCATGAGCACCCAAACCGCAACCGACCCCGCCACTACCCCTCAACCTGCCGCTGAGCCACCATCTACGATTGTAGATCGGCTCGACGCTCTGTTTGACGGCCCCGCCGCAACCCCTGCCGCTGACCCCACTACGCCTGCCGATGATCCTGCGGCTCAAACGCCTGACCCTGCGTCTGCGGGCGGAGATAGCATGACCGACTTTCTTGAGACCAAGCCTGCCGCCGACCCTGCCGCCGACCCTGCCGCTGCTGCTGCTGCTGCTGAGGACGACAAACTGCCAGAAGGCATGACCGAGAAAGCTGGGCACCGCTGGAAAGAGCTGAAGTCTGAGGTCAAGGTTTGGAAGCAGAAGTTTGAAGAGCTCTCAAAGAAAGCGTCTTCTGCCTCTCCAGAAGTCGAGCAGAAGCTCAAAGACGCCGAAGCTCAGTTGGCCCAGCTTGAAGAGCTCCGCCAGAAAGTCTCGACCTACGAGCAGGAGATGACCGCGGTCAGACTTGAAGCCACCCCTGAATATCAGCGTCAGGTTTCTGAGCCTCTTGAGAGTCTCCGTAGCACGGTTCAAGATCTGGCCGATACCTATGAGTTGGACCTTGAAGCCCTCAATGCCGCTGTTGTGGAGGACGACCGCAAAACTCGCGTCAGGAAACTGGCTCAGTTGGCTGAGACTATGCTGGAGCCTGACCGACTGAAGCTCTACAAGGCCGCAGAAGACTTCGACCGCATCGTGGATCTCAAGGTTTCTCTGGAAGAGAACGCCGAAGAGGCTCTGAAGAGGTTCGAGAATGAGCGTGCCGAAGTAGCTCGTCGTCAGTCTGTCGAGGCTATTCAGCGTCAGAAAGAGGCTTCTGACCAGATGTGGGCTCTCATGAGTCGGAAGCTCCCACTCTTGTCTGACGAGACTGTCGCCAAGGCTATCCGAGCCGAAGCTGACACAGTGGATTTCGAGTCTGCTGACCCGGGCATCCGAGCCTACGCTGCCTATGCTGGGGCCGCTCTGCCGCGTGTTGTCAAAGTTCTCCGCGAGAAAGAAGACCGCATCGCCAGCCTTGAAAAGCAGATCGGAGCTCTCAAAGGGTCAAACCCGAGTGCGGGCTCTTCGACGAGCAGCACTCCGGTCAAGTCTACCGGATCTTTCCTTGACGCGATTGAGCAAGGGCTTGGTCGGTAAAAGATTTCTTGACGGGTGCGTCAAGGGCACTATTTTGACACTGAGTTTGTTCGGTCTCGAAAACCGAGCTGTCAGAGTCCATACCGAGCCTTTTCTTCCCAGTGGCTCAGGGAGCCCACCCTCGTCAGTCTAACTTTCACCACTCACTTCCATGCCCCTCGATCTTACAGCCGCCGGTCTGGACTCTGTGAACAGCATTCTCGTCAATGAAGCTGGCCGCATCGGTCCTGACATCTACACCAAAGCCCTCAACACCTCTGCTTGGCTTAATCTGGCCCAGCGCGGTTCGTTCCCTGACGAAATGGGGGATGTCATCAATGTCCTTACTTGGGAGCGTGCGCTTCCGGGTGACGGTTCTGCCCTGTCTTGGACGCAAGTTGCGACCCAGCAGTACTTCAACAACAGCTCCGGCGACGGAACCGCTGGAAGTTTTGCAGACCCGAACTCCTGCCTGCCCAGCACCACGACCATTGGTTTTGGTCAGACCATCCGCAACTACGCCCTGAAGCAGACCGCTGTTCACAGTCCCAAGATCTGTGTCAACGACCTGCGTTTCGCCGCCAAGCGCAAGGACCAGTTGACCGCGATGTTCAACATCCTGAAGGACAACACCAAGTGGGCTTGGGAGACCTATTACCGGTCCACCTACGCCGAGCTGGCTGAGCACAAAGTGGTGGTTACCGCTTCGACCTCGATTGACGGCGCTGACTCTTGGGTTGTCCCTTCTGGAGACACTGATTCTGCGAAGACCGACGCTATGCGTCACTTCTCGCAGAGCATCCTTGACCGCATCTACCTCAAGCTCGTCCGCGAAGGCGCTGAGTCTTGGGGCACCGAAAACGGTCGCCCGGTGTACGCAGTGGTCATGAGCCCTGAAGCGCAGGAGTTCTTGTTCCGCGGTCTTGGCTCTGCCAATCAGCGTGACGACTTCCGCTACAGCGCCCGCGTCAATGAGCTTCTTGCTCCTCTTGGCATTGAGCGCAGCTACAAGGGCTGGTACCACTTGCTCGACATGTTCCCTCGCCGATTCAACATCGTGAGCGGTGCCTTCTCTGAGGTGAAGCCCTTCACCCCAATCGAAACCACCAACGGTCGCAAGTTCGTGCTCAACTCCGCATACGAAGCCGCGGACATCGAAGAAGCCTACATCTATGTGAAGGAAAGCGTGGAGTTCCAAGTTCCCCGCCCCATCACGGCTCCCGGTGGCGCGACCAAGTTCGATCCGGTGAACTACATGGGTGACTTCCGCTGGGTGAACATCCCCAACGAAACCACCAACCCAGACGGCACCATCGGCTTCTTCCGCGGTGTTCTGAGCTGCGCTGCCAAGCCTCAAGCTCCCGATCTGGCCTATGTTCTCCGCTTCCGCCGCTGCGCTCCGTCCAACGCTGGACTCTCCTGGACGGATGTGGCTGAGCCCACTCCTGTCGCTCCCTAAGCGGTAGGCTCTCGGGGAGTAGCAGAGGCTTAAAAATCTCTGCTACTCCCCTAATTTCTTGTGAATGAACTTTCTAAGTCTCCCGCGCCATGCCTGCCAACTTTCCTGCCCCTGAAGATTTTGAGATGCCGGAGGGAGTTTCTCCCGGCGACACTTTTGAGGCCATGGCCGAGCTTCGGCTGGAAAAGAACGGGACTCTCACAGTCGTCAGCCTTGAAGGTTGTGACTGTGAAGATGGCGGAGAGATGGAGAAAGAGGATGAGGGCGGCGGGGAAAACGGCGGCCACAAGAAGGGCGCTGGGTTCCTCAATCAAATTGAGATCCTCCTCGGCGGCGCTTCTGAATCATGAAGTTGTATGTCAACCTGTCCGACCGGACAATCACCGCTTCTCCACGAACCCGAGCGCCTATTCAGCGCATCTCGGCTAGGCGTGGAGAAACTGTGACGATTGATGTCTGCTTTTCAATTCACGGTCGCACCGGCCCTCTTCCAGCAGGCAGCTCGATTGTGTTGGCTGCCTACAACAACCCTGTATCGCGCACTCCGCTTGTTCTTGCGGGTGCCTACGATTCTGTCATAGGGCGCGGAACCTCAACGACCTATCGGTTCAACGCTGTCTCTTTCGGTTCCACAGGGCTACAAGCCCTTCTTGGGACACAGAAACAGGTAGTGCTGAACTTTGAAGTGCGGGTCGGTTATGAGTACGCGCAAGTTGTGACGCATCCGGTACAGCTTGTAATCACTCAAGCCGCTCAGGTGACATGACAAATCACGCCCACGACTGTGCTCAGAGTGCCCTCACTGCGACCATAGGCGGCACCGTGAACCTTCTCGCTTTTCTCGTGTCCATGCAGGACATCGAACTCTGGCTACGCATCAGCTCGCTTGTCGTAGGTAATCTCGTCGGCCTTTTGACCGTGGTCAAACTCGTCCATGGACTGAGGAAAAAGCCTCTTGACGGTTCTGCTGGGCTGCGTCAGACTCAAGGTCATGATTCCAAAGACCTCTAAAACCACCGTTCTCGGTGTCCTCGTAATTGTGTCCGCTGTCCTCAACGGCGTGATTTCGTTTCTGAAGACTGGCACTGTCGAGAATCTCGGCGAGATCGCCTCTATCGTTCTCGGCGGCTTCGGCCTTGTCAAAGCCGCTGACAGCCAATGACCGCAGCCCTGACGGCTCTCTTCGCTGCTGCTGCGTCCGCTCTGCGGGCGTACCCTGTGTGGATCGCCTTCAGACTTGCCCTAACTCTCAAGCGCCTTGATGACGACATTCTGTACGAGGCTCGTGTCTCTGCTACTCGTGACAGGCTGCTGCTGCTCAAAGCACAGCACGCAAGACTCTCACGGCTCTATGCCGTCGTCTGCCCCCCACTTGTTGAAGCTCCGAGCGGGGATTCCGTACACCCCCAAGACCGACGAGACATGGGTCAACCAACAGGACTACCTTGAGGCCGAGGCCGAAGTCCTGCAACTCCGCGCCAGATACCAATGAGACCTCCCCACGAGCTTGAGATTGCCAAGCACATTCTGGACTCAGAGGCCCGCCGTGACAAAAGTGGTCGCCTCTCTGTCTACCGCCTACCTGCTGGAGACGGGGGCGGCACTTTTGAAGTAGCTGGGATCAACGACAGATACCACCCAGAGGTAGCCACCCGTATTGCAGAGCTCATCGGGAAAAAGCAGTACTCGAAAGCGGAAGCCGAAGCTCTTGAGTACATTCTGAAGTTCACTGACTCTGTGGCAAACTGGGCGACTACCCCCTCTGCTGAGGCAGCTCTTCGTGACACCGCCTTCAACCGCGGCCCGACCGGGTGTGCGCGAATCCTTCAAATGGCTCTGAATGTGGATGTTGACGGCCTTGTTGGCCCCAAAACCCTATCAGCACTGCGACGAGCTGAAGGAGAGCCTCGGGCTTTCTTGCTCAGGTTCCGCGAAGCCCGTGAGGCGTACGAGCTGAAAGTGGCCCCTCCGAAAGGGACACGAGCAAAATTCTGGAAGGGGCTTGTAAATCGCTGGGATTCGACTACTAAGTTTGCCAACACTCTCGTCTGACTATGGCTACTTGGCGCGGCAAAGAAGTCACCCTCGATTCCCCTCGCAACATCCCCGGAGTCACTCCGTCAGGGAAGAAGAAGTCTGTATTTGTTCGAGACCCGAAGAGCGGGAAGATTCGCGTGGTTCACTTTGGGGCCAAAGGCTACGGCCATAACTACTCAGAGGCTGCCCGCAAATCGTATCTCGCCCGCTCTGCTGGGATTCGTGACAAGAGCGGAAAGCTGACCAAAGATGACAAGACGAGCCCCAACTACTGGGCCCGTCGTGAGTTGTGGGCGGGCGCTGGCGGGGACCGCAAATCCCCTCCCAAGGGCAAGGGCAAGTATTGACGGCGAGCATTTTGCCCGATACTGTAGGGCATGATCCGTCCGAAGCCTGACATTCCTGAGCGCGTACCAGTCC
>JAFMJK010000125.1 GCA_017853515.1 Chthoniobacterales bacterium
GGAAGGAACGCCGCCGATACGGAGCTCCATGGTGTCGCCGATGCGGAAGGTGACTTCAGAGGCGGACGCCGTGGCGACCAAAAGCGCGCACGCCCCGGGAAGGGCGAAGCGGAGGAACTTCCTAATACTCATCGTCGGGAACGCGGGTCGCGCGGCGCGAATTGGAGGCGACCGACGCCTTGGCGGCCGGTGCAGAGGCATCATCGGACGGCGCCGCGTAGTAGTGGTAATAATTGGTGTAATACTCGTAATACTGGTCGTGGCGCACGTCGACATTGTTGAGCACCACGCCGAGCATTTGGCCGCCGACGTTTTCCACGGCCTGCTTGACGCGCTGGAGCATGGCCCTCGGGAAGCGACGGTGCTGCACCACGACGATGGTGAGGTCGAGCGCACGGACCAGCACGGAAGCATCGCTCACGCCGAGAATGGGGGGAGAATCGAAGAAGACGATATCGAAGCGATTTTTCACCTGGGCGATGAGATCCATCATGCGCTGCGAATTGAGCACACCGACCGCATCGGACGGCAGTCGACCACTGGTGAGCATGAACAGATTCGGCAGGGATGTCGTCTGCACGACATCCTCGAGGTCGAGGTCGGAAGTGAGAAAGTCCGTGAGTCCCTTGTCGTTGCTCAAGCCGAACATCCGGTGCTGCGAGGGGCGGCGGAGGTCGGCGTCGACGATGAGCGTGTTGTATCCGCCTTGGGCGAATGTGTAGGCAAGGTTGGCCAGGGTGGTCGATTTGCCCTCGCCGGCACCGCCGCTGACGAAGGTCACGGAATTGGCGTCGGACGATTTGCGGTTGAACTCCAGATTGGTTCGCAAAATACGGTAGGCCTCGGCATCGACCGAGGCCTCGGGGCTCGACGCGAGCAGATGGATATTCTGCGGGATGACGGCGAGCACCGGAGCCTGGAGGAACGACTCGACGTCCTCCATCGTCTTCACGCTGGTATCAAGATACTCGAGGAAGAACGCGAGACCGATACCGACAATGAGCCCCACCACGGTGGCCAAGGCCATGTTGAGCCAGACTTTGGGTTTGGAGGGGAACGAGGCAGGCTCGGCGCGCTCCCAGATACGGGCGGGGCTCATCGGCATGCTGCGCTGCATGGTCTCGGTGGAAAGGCGCAACTCCGCGGACTCGAGGACTTTCTTGGCTTGGATGTAGGCGTTTTTGGACGCGGCGTATTCCGAACTGCGAGTTTTCGAGTCGCGCTGCTGGCCGCGGGACTGCTCGAGTTGCTGCTCCATGGTGGCGAGGGAGCGCTGGGTGATCTCGAGGTTCGCCGCCAAAGTGCGGCGGATGCTGCCGATTTGGTCGGCCAACTGGCGCTCGTAGGTCGCCTTCTTGGCGGAAAGTGCTTGGATGGTCGGATGGCGCTGGCCAAGGCCGGACTGGAGCGCACGGGCCAGCTCCGAGTCCGTCTCCTGGTATTGCGGCAAAATCTGGGCAACGGTCTGGTCTTGGATCTCGAGGGTGGGCAGCGACCGCATGAGATCGTCGCCGGAAAGCTTCTCGATCTCTTCGTATTTGGTGCGCAGCGTCCCGGCTTTGACGCGGGCCTCGCTGACCAAAGCCTCCTGGTCGAGCAGGACTTTTTCCTGCGCCTGCATGGGGTCTTCCATGCTGTCGGGATTGAGGTCGGTGATGCCGAGCTCGGTGCGGATGCGGCTCATCTCCTGGTTTGTCTCCTCGACTTTCTTGCGCTGCTTGGCCACTTCGTCCTCGAGGGTGGCGAGCGAACGGGTGAGAATCTTTTGCTGCTCGTCGATGCGCTTGCGCTGGTATTCGTTGGCGATCGAGTTGGCCAGATCGGCCGCTTCGTTGGGATCCGTGCTCTCCACGCCGATCTGCAGGAGGTTCGTGTTGCGCACCTCGCGCACGTCGATCATGGAGCGCAGTTTGAAGTAAGCCTCCTCGCGCGTCCGCACGCCGTAGGGCTCGGCCCATTTTTCGACCAGCTTCAGGTTGTCGATGACCGGATAAAGCATCTCCTTGCGCTGGATGATCTGGAACTGCGTGGTGGCAAACCGCGGGTCGAGACCCATCCCCCCCTCGTAACCGTCGCGGAAAATGCGGATTTTCTGGTCGTTCTGCTCGACCTCGATGATGACGTTCGACTGGTATTGGCGGGGCAGGAAGTAAGTCGTGATGCCGGCGGTGATGACGACCAGCAGAAAAGTCAGGACGATAATGGGCAGCCGCAGACGGATGACGCGCCAGTAATCGAGGAAGTGCAGCTTGGCTTCCTGCACAGCTTTGTTGTCGCGATCGGTCATCGGTTTCGTCCGGCCCTTCACTCTAACACCACAAGGACCCTCCGCAAGGCAAAGCCACGGGCCCGACAGAGAAAAAGGCCGCGAGACGGTCTCCTTTTTGCGGGGTATAAAGAGGAAATGGCTTCCCGAAAAACATTGCTCGGCATTCTTGCGGGGCTTGTTGCGCTCTGGGCCGGCTGGCGGATCTACAGCGGTTGGGGCTTGGTCAGTCTGGATTTCACCGAAGCACCGGTTGGCAAAGTTCTCTCATCGATCAGCAAGCAAGGCGGCATCGAAATTGCCACCGATCTCGACCCGGCAACCCCGGTCACCATCCAAGTTCGCCGCATGCCGCCGCTCGAGGCCCTCGATATCGTGGCGGTGCGCACCGATTCGTCGTGGCGCCTCGCTTATGTCGGCGCGCGCAGCGAAGCGGAAATCGACACCGCCCTCGGCGCCTTCCGCGCGAAGCAACAGGCCGAAGGGTGGACAACGCACGGGGCCGGCGGTTTCAACGCCGTGCAGTCCCGCTCCGGCGCACCCTTGGATCTGCGCCGGGTCGAGTGGCAACCACAAGGCGGTGGCGACCTGCAATCCCTCCTCACACAAGCGGCCGAAGAAACAGGTGTGACCTTGGCCGCACCATCCGATTGGTCCGCGCCGGTCGCCGCTCCGAAGGGCGGGCGTATCTCCGACGCGGCCTACTCGCTCTTCCGCGAAGCGGGCGGCACATCTCGCGAAATCTTCCTGCTGCGCGGACCCGAGCCCGGGGAGCAGGCGGGCGAGGACGGAGAAAACTGGCGCGGACGCAGAACATGGATCGGGACTGCTCCGCGCGACGACAGGCGGGAGGGCAACGGGCGCGGCCCCGGCTTCGGCGACCCCGAGCGCGAGGCGAAGCGCGTGGAAGCGCAGATCAGATTGCTTCCCCCCGAAGAACAGAAAGCCGCGCGCGAGGACGTTTCCATGATGCGAGATTTCTGGCAGTTGGTGCGCGAACTGCCCGAGGAGCAGCGCCGGGCCAAAGCGCAGGAATTTTTCAGCCGTCCGGAGGTGCTGGAGCGCATGGAAGATCGGCGACTGGCCCGCTACGCCAAGATGACGCCGAAGCAGCGCATCAAGCGCTCGCAGCGCTACTGGGAGCGCAAAGCGGAAGCCAAATACCGCGGGGGCACGCAGTGAGCACGCGTGCATTCACCCTTGTCGAGCTTCTTGTCGTCATCGCCATCGTGGCGATCCTCGCGTCCCTCGCCTTTCCGTCGGTCGGCCCGATGATCGAGCGCGGCCGGTCGGCCAAATGCGCGGGCAACCTGCGCCAGATCGGCGCTGCGGTGCAGCAGTATGTCGCCGACAACGACTACCGCTATCCAGCGATCGAAACCGATCCGCCGTCCCTGCCGCCCGAAGTGGAAGACGGTGGCACCGCTCTGGAAAAACTCGGACCCTACGGCATCACGGAGCAGGCGCTCCTCTGCCCGAGCGACGCGGCGAAAAAGAAAAACCATGTCAAACATGGCACGAGCTATCTCTTTTCTCCCATACTCCAGGACGAAACGCCGGCCAGCGTGAAGATCTACAGCCGCCGCGGCATCTTTCAGATTTCCAACATCGGCCGCCTCACCGTCGCCTCCGACATCGAGGCCGTCCACGCCAACGGCCGTAACTTCGGCTTGAACGTTCTCAAAGCCGACGGCCGCGTCGTGCAGCGCTGAGTTGTTACCGAAGGCAATAAGTTTCCGAATTCGATCGCGGGGTGGATCGCGCTGTACCCGTGGCGAGCGACAGCACGAAATATCGCGCCGGGACGCCGCGATCCACCCGAGTAGATGACCGCAGCTGTCTCGCGATTCGTATCAGGCGGTTGCCGCAACCCGCTCAGCGGGCGCGCGGGAGCAACAACCGTGCGGCCGCTTATCTTCCCGCGGGAATCACGCTGGTCTGCCGGCCTTTGGCGTCGAAGATGTAGGCGAAATTGCCGCGTTTGATGCTGACCGACGATCCGGTGTAGCCCGTCATGCCGTCACTGGCGGAAACGGCGTACAGCTGCGAGCCCTTGGCATTGTAGACGTAGATCCAATTACCTCTTTGCACTGCGCTGGCCATCGCCTCGTCCGTCTGCACGAGCTTGGCGCACACGCCGCCACTCTGGCGACCAGAGAAAAAGCCGGCAGTCGGATTCGAACCGACGACCGCCTGATTACAAATCAGGTGCTCTACCAGCTGAGCTATGCCGGCGAATAAAAAGACAGACTAAATCAAATCCCAAAGCCGGGCAATCCTCCGAGTCCGCCGGTGACCTTGCCCATGGTGTCGGCTTGGAGCTTGCGCGAGGCTTCCTGGGCCTCGCGGATTCCGGAGAGCACGAGGTCCTCGAGCATTTCGACGTCCTGCGGATCGACGACGTCGGGAGAAATTTTGATCGCGGTGATGTCCCCCGCCCCGTTGACCGTGACGTTCACTTTGCCGCCGCCGGCGGAGACGTCGATCGACTCTTGCGAGAGTTCGCTTTGTGCTTTGGCCAGGCGCTCCTGCATTTTCTGCGCCTCCTTCATCATTTTCTGGATGTTCATGATTGGCTGGCTTCCTCGGGTTCGAGCGTGGCGCCGAAAAGCTCGATGGCGGCCTCGATCCCCGGGTCGTTTTCGAAATCGTCGGTCACCGGGACGGGCGACAGCGCCTTTTCGACAACCGCTTCGCCGGTGGCCTCGGGACGGAAGGAAATTTTGCGGCCGGTGGCCTTCTGCCAAAGCTCCTCGATCAGCGCGCCCTGCTCTTTGACCACCGGGGTCTGCAAAACTTTGGCTTTGTTGGCCGGAAAGACCGCGCGCAATTCGCCCCCGTCTTCCGTGATATCCTGCGCGCTGTCGAGCCACTCGCTGCGCAACGGATGTTTTGCGGCGATCTCGGCGGCAATTTTTTTCCAAATGTCGCGAACGGGAGCATCGGTCGGAACGCGCGTCTGTTCCGCGACCGGCGCGGGCTTGGCCGCCACGACAGGAGCGACCGGACGCGGTGCCGCGGCCCGCGGCGCGGCGCGCACGGGTGCCGGCGCGCCGCCGGTCATGGCCGAGAGCGTGTCGAGCACTTCGTCGAGGTCGGCCGTGTGCAGAAGCTGGATCGATTTGATCACGGCAATCTCGAGGGGGAGTTTTTTGTCCGGAGAATAACGCAGCCCGGCCTCGGCGGCGGACAGCACCTCGAGCAACTCGGTGAGTTTGCGCGCGGAGTAGCGTCCGCGCAGCGGCGCGAGCAATTCGCCGCGGCGTCCGGGCAAGTCCCGGCCTGTGGCCTCGCTGACGAGAAGATCGCGACCCAGCGCGACAAGGTCGGAAAGAAGACGCCCGAGATCCTTGCCGCTCTCCGACTGCGTCGCGACAAGATCGAGAGCCGCTGCGGCATCGCCGGAGAGGATATGGCCGGCCAGCGCGGCGACATCGGCCGCCGAAGCGAAACCGAAGATGGAAAGGACATCTTCCTCGCCGATTTTGTCCCCGCAGAACGACACCACCTGGTCGAGCATCGATTCGGCATCCCGCATGCCGCCCTCGGCGGCGCGGGCGATCACTTCGGCCGCGGCGGGATCGAGGGAAATTTTTTCTTTTTTCGCGATGGCCAGCAGATGGGCGGCGGCGATCTCGTCGCGGATGGGTTGGAGGTCGAAGCGCTGGCAACGGCTGATGATGGTGGCCGGCAATTTGTGCGCCTCGGTCGTGGCGAAGAGGAACTTAACGTGCTCCGGCGGCTCTTCCAATGTCTTGAGGAGCGCGTTGAAGGCCGCGGTGCTCAGCATGTGCACCTCGTCGATGAGGTAGATGCGGAATTTGCCGTGGGAGGGCAGGAAGCGGACGTTTTCGCGCAGGTCGCGGATCTGCTCGACGCCGTTGTTGCTCGCGCCGTCGATCTCGAGAACATCGAGGCTGTTGCCCCCGGCGATCTCGCGGCAGGGATCGCACTCGCCGCAGGGTTTTTCCGTCGGTCCCTTCACGCAATTGAGCGCCTTGGCGAAAATTCGCGCGGTGGAAGTCTTCCCCACCCCGCGCGGTCCGACGAAGAGGTAGGCGTGGGCCAGGCGGCCGGATTTGATCGCGTTGCGCAACGTCCGCACCACGGCATCCTGTCCGAGGACTTCCTCGAAAATCTGCGGCCGGTATTTGCGGGCGAAAACCTGGTAGCTCACGGCGGACAAACTAGCGCATCAACGTGAGGGATGCGGAGTAATTTAATGCCGGAAGTGACGTTTTCCGGTGAAGACCATGGCCATGCCGCGTTGGTCGGCCGCCGCAACGACGTCGGCGTCGCGCACCGAACCGCCGGGCTGGATGGCGGCGGTCGCGCCGGCCTCGCCCGCGGAGACGAGACCGTCGGGGAAAGGAAAAGATCGGAAGAG
>JAFMJK010000126.1 GCA_017853515.1 Chthoniobacterales bacterium
CTTGGTATGAGGAATTCCTTCGGGTGGAGGTTGCTCTCCTGCCGGCCGGCGGAGAGGGCTCCGAGGGCGAGGGGAATTTTTATTCGGTCGTGGATGCCGCTTCGCGGTGCGCTGCAGCGAAGGCTTCGAGTGCGACGCTGCGGTAGAGAAGCGCTTGGGCGTAGCGGTCGCTTTCTTCGACGAAGCGGCCCGTGGAGTCGCGGAAGACCCGCGCGTAATAGTAGGTGGGAGCGAGGATTTCGGGCGCGAAAACAAGGACATCTCCGGGTCCCGCATTTTTCAGAAACCCGCGCATGGCGCGCGTCCACATGAGGCGGAAGTCGGCGAAATAATCGGCCACGCCGGTCGCGGCGGCAGGACGGCTGGAGGTGTCGTCAATCGGCATCTGCATCGATCCGGGCGAAGCGATGCGTCCGTGCATGAATCCGATGCGATCGAAGACCGGCGCCATGAATTCCATCTTCACCGGAACGCCGCTCATCATGTCGGCCCCGCCATAGACCATTTCCTGGCCGCAGTAGTAGTGGCTGAAGTCGCCGTTGAAGAGCACCTCGGGGAACCGTTTCACGATCTGGACGGTGCGCCACATGTCCTGCGTGATGGTGGCGCGATGCGTCTCGATGAAGACCGGAAGTTTTGTTTGCTCCGAGGCGGAGAGGATGGCGTCGACAAGTCGGAACACCTCATCGTCCTCCTCGATCCCCCAACCGACATGCAGGGTGAGACAGAGATCGCCGAGATCGGCGTGTTGCCGGGCAAGCGGCAATGCCTCCGCGGGTGTGTTGACGCGCCCGAGGCCGCAGTGGGGAAATCCCGCGATGCGGCTGGAGCCGGCTACCTGCACGCCTTCGAATCCGTCGGCCTGCAAACGCCCGATCAGGGCCTCGCCTTCCAATCCGGGCCACGTGCCGTCCGGCGGCAGGTTGTTCAGCGTGTCGAGATTGAGGAAAACCTCGAGCTTCGGCGCATCCGTCGAGCCGTCATTGATGTAACGTGCCACGGCTTTTCAGAATTCGTCGTAAGCGATGTGCGCCGCGGGAACGCCGAGATCGGCCAGCATTTTCGTGCAGGCTTTGATCATCATGGGCGGACCGCAGAGGTAAAACTCGACTCCGCCGATGTTCGGGTGGCCCTCGAGAGCCTCGGCGAGGACGACTTCGTGGATGAAGCCGGTGTGGCCGGTCCATTGGTCTTCGTCGAGCGGGGACGAGAGGGCGGTGTGGAAGGTGAAGTTCGGGTGCGCGGCGGCGAGTTGTTCGAAGAGGTCGGTGTAAAACAGTTCCTGCCGCGAGCGCGCGCCGTACCAGAAGGAAATGCGGCGCGCGGATTTCTCGACTTCGAGCAGGTGCGTGAGGTGCGCGCGCAACGGCGCCATGCCCGCTCCACCGCCGATGTAGACCATTTCCTTGCGGGTCGGCTTGATGTGGAAATCGCCGAACGGCCCGATGGCATCGACGGTGTCGCCCGGCTTGAGCGCCCACATGTGGCTCGAGCCGGTGCCGGTCGGGCAGTCCTGTCCGGGCGGCGGCGTGGCGAGGCGGACATTGAGGCGGATCGTGCCTTCGCCCGAATGGCTGGCGATCGAGTAGTTGTTGCGCTTCGCGCCGTCGGGGTTTGTGGCCACGAGGTCGAAGATGCCGTGGCGACGCCAGACCTCCGCGTAGGGCTCGGGGATATCGAAGGTGCGGTAGGCGATTTCGCCGTAGGCCGGGATGGCGAACTGCAGGTAGTCGCCGGGCTCGTAGGCGAGGGGGCCATCCACCGGCTCCAGCACGATCTCGCGGATGAAGGTCGAGACATTGGCGGAGCCTACAACGCGGAGCGTGCGGCTCTTTTGCTGGCGGGCGCCGGCGCCGCCGGGGTTGGCCACATTGAGGTAGATGCGGCCGTTGCGGACCTCGATCGGATAGGTGGCGAGGCCGCGGCAGATCGGGGCGCGCGCCGGCGAGCCGTCGGCGAGGTGGAAGCGGCCGTTGTGCTTCGGACATTCGATGATGCCGCCTTTGACCAGCCCCTCGGAAAGGTGGTTGTTGCCGTGTGTGCATATGCCGTCGGTCGCGTAGAAGCGGCCTTCCGCATCGCGGATGAGGGCGAAAGTTTTCCGGCCATGATCGAAGCGCAGCACATCCTCCTTGCCGAGGTCGGCCGCGGCGCAAACCTCCACCCAGCCTTCGGCGTCGGGCTTGGCGTCGCCCGAGACAAGGCCCTCGACCGCGCGCTCTTTCGGAGCGGGAAGGACGCGTTTCACATGGTGGGTCGGGTCTTTTCTTTGACGAATGATGGTCGGAAGAATTTCCCGCCAGGCCGACAGGATCGTGGGATAGGGCGGCGGGCAGTCATCCTTGACCAGCGCGTGGAGTTTGTGGAGCGAGTGGAACGGCACCAGCGGGAACATGTGGTGCTCCACATGGTAATTCATGTTCCAGTAGATGAACCGGCTGACCGGGTTCATGTACACCGTGCGGCAGTTGAGCCGGTGGTCGAGGACATTCTCGGCGAGGCCCGCGTGCTGGCACGTGTTGTGGACGATCATCAGCCAGGTGCCGAAGAAATGCGGAAGGATGACGAGAAAAACAGGAACCCAGCTTTGCATCGCGAACGACAGGGCGATGGTTGCGGCGTAAATCGCCAGGACAATCCGGGCGTTGCGCGTGATTTTGGAAAACTCCGTTTCCGGAATGAACGTCTTCTCGTCGGCCGAGATGATGCCCGCCGCATGGCGGAACAGGCCGGGGAAGTAGCTGCGGTAGACGCCGATGGCGAAGAGAGCCAGGAAGAGTTCCATGAGCTTCGGCGGGCGAGGGACTTGGATTTCGGGATCGCGACCGACGATGATCGTGTCGCTGTGGTGGCGGGTGTGGCTCCAACGCCAAACGACCGATTCGCGCAGGACCATGAACGAAGCGATCTCGTAGAGGAAATTGTTCAGCCAGTCCGTGCGGAATGCCGTGCCGTGGCCCGCCTCGTGCCAGCGCGAGTCCGACGCCGTGGCGTAAAGCACCGCGTAGGCCGCGTAGGGGAGGACGACCCACCACGAGCCCCAGAGCGCAAAAGTGGCCCAACCGGTGAGCCCGAGAAGCGCGAACCAGAGGATGGTGTCACGGATGGCCGGTCCGTCGCGACGCTCGAGGAGCTTGCGCATCTCGGCGCGCGGCACGGGGCTTTGATACCAGTCCGCCTCGGCAAGTCCCCTTTCGATCGCCTTGGTCGAGTTCTCGCCGGTGAGGCTGTAGTCGAGGTGCTTGGGCGGACGGGCGAGTGTGGGTGAGGCCTCGTTCATGGGGTGTTCGGGTGGGTTTGAATCGCGGTCGGTGTCAAAAAAAATTAATGGGATTTTGCGGCGGATGGCACACCGTTTTTCACCGACTCGCGCTCTTCGATCAGCGAGCCGTTGGTGATGAGACCGAAGGAGAGCACCATGATGGCAAGCCCCGAGACCAGAACGCCGATGGTCCGGCGTTGGCATTGTTGCCACTCGCGGAAGACAAGGCCGACGACGAAGCTGAAAAACACCAGCATCGCCATGTGGATGCCCCAACTGATGAACTTGAAATTTCCCATGTCGGCGTGCCCCAATTCGTAAAAGATGAACTGGACGAACCATAGCGTACCCCCGATCGCCGCCAAAAAGTAGTAATAGGCAAGGCGACCGGAGGCGAGGAGCGTCCGCACCTCCTCATCCGCCCCCGATTCCTCCAACTCCCCGCGGCGATCCCGCCCAAGGCATGAAGTGTGATGCCGAGCAGGATCATGGGATGAGTGCGGGTTGTGGCTTGGTGAGGGGGTCCATGTTTGGGGCTTCCGGCTGTGAGGGTGGGGGCAAGAACTGTCTATGTCTGGATGTGCGGCCCTTTGTAGCCGATTACCGGAGCTACGCCCTGTCCTGCAAGATTTCCCGCGAGCCACGGGGTGGCAGGACAAAAAACGATAAACTTAATGCACCGGATGAGATGACATCGCGTCCAGTTCGGGTAGGTTTGAAAACGGCAGGTTTCCGTTCCTGAAATTTCCTCCCATGAGCCACGACCACCGCCAGCAGACCGAGCGCCCCGTGTTGCGCCGGGCCGGGGCCGCGCTGTTGCATGACAAAGATTGAGAACCTGAAGTTGCGTGGAAAATACGGCGGGTTTCTCTTTCTCGCCGACGCGGCGCGCGGAATTCCATGGTTGGCCACCCACCAGCACGCCGAGTTGGAGATCAACGTGGTGGCGCGGGGGTCCGTGACCTATGTTATAGGCGAGAGCAGCTACACGTTCCGTCAGGGCGAGTGCCTCTGGCTTTTTCCCGGGCAGCCCCACCGCTGCATCGACCGCACTTCGGATGCGCTTTACTACGTCGTATCCTTCAAGCCCTCGCTGGTCGCCCGGTGCTGCCGCCAGGCGGAGAACGCCGTCCTGAAAAAACAACGCCCGCCGAAAAACGCCGTTTTCCACGCGGTCCTCTCCCCGGCCAAGTTCGCGTTGATCCGCGGCATCATGGATTCCCTTCTCGAGGTGGGGCTCGACTCCGACACCTTGAACCGGGAAGTCGGCTACGGCCTTTCGCCCGGGTTCCGCTACGAGCACCCGAATCCCGACCTCCTCAATGCCGGCCTTGCCCATATCCTGCAACTGGCCTGGGAATGCCAGCAGGGCTCCGCGATCGAGCGGAAAACCGCCCCGCTGCATCCGGCCGTCCTCAAAGCTCTGGATATCCTGGAAACGCACACCGAATCCGGGTGCCTCGACAAGCTGGCCCGGGATTGCGGAGTGAGTGCCGCCTACCTGAGCCGGACATTCAAGCAACAGGTCGGTGTGCCGATCAACCGCTACCGCAACACCATGCGCCTCGAGCGTTTTTGGAAAATCCGGCACCAAGGCGCTCGGCAAACGACGCTCTCCGAGGCGGTCTTCGAGGCCGGGTTCGGCAGCTACGCCCAGTTCTCGAAATTTTACCGCTCCACCTTCGGCCGCGCGCCCGGCGACATCGGCAAGTCATCCCCCTCCCGCGAACCGGCGCGCCCCGGTTTCCGCAAACGCCCGTCGTCCGACACGCCCCGCACCATCCGAAAAAAATGATCACATTATGTCATCACCGGAGAAGACATCGGGGCAAGTTTTCTGCGAAGATAGGCCAAGACGTCATGTTTCCTTTTCGTATCTCTCCAATTTTCCGCGCTTCGAGCTTGCTTGCCGCCGCGGTAAACCGTGTCCCGTCGTCCGGCAAGGACGCGAACGATGCTTCCGCGGACGCGCTCATCCGTGCCGTCCGGAGTCGTGAAGTTTCCTTTTCCTTTTTTCAGAATACAACAACCCACCGACAACACCCATGAGCACACCCTACTTCCCCGGAGTTCCGAAAATCGCCTACGAAGGCCCGCGATCGAAAAATCCCTTCGCCTTCAAGCACTACAACCCCGACGAAACCGTCGAGGGCAAATCCATGCGCGACCACCTGCGCTTCGCCGCCGCCTACTGGCACGTCATGCGCAACCCGCTGGCCGATCCCTTCGGCGGCGGCACGGCCCTCATGCCTTGGGACGACGGGTCGAACTCCGTCGACAACGCCTGCAAGCGCGCGCGCGTCTTCTTTGAATTCCTCGAGAAGATCGGCATCGATTTCTACTGCTTCCACGACCGCGACGTGGCGCCCGAGTGCGACACGCTGGCCGAATCGCACGCCGCGCTCGACGCGGTCGCCGGGGTTCTGGCCGAAGAACAGGAACGCACCGGCAAACGCCTCCTCTGGGGCACCGCGTGCCTCTTCGCCCACCCGCGCTTCGCCCAGGGCGCGGCCACCTCGCCGAGCCTGCCCGTCTTCGCCCACGCTGCCGCGCAGGTCAAAAAAGCCATCGCCGTGACCAAGGAACTCGGCGGCGGAGGCTATGTTTTCTGGGGCGGGCGCGAAGGTTACGCCTCGCTCTGGAACACCGACATGAAGCACGAACTCGACCAGCTGGCTGCCTTCCTCCACATGGCCGTGGCTTGGAAAAAAGAAATCGGCTTCGAGGGCAAATTCTGGATCGAGCCCAAGCCGCGCGAGCCTTCCACGCACCAATACGACTCGGATTGCGCCGCGTGCCTCAATTTCCTGCGCGAATACGGGCTCTTCGACGAATTCGAGCTCAACATCGAAACCAACCACGCCACGCTGGCCGGCCACACCATGCGCCACGAACTCACCGTGGCGGCCAACGCCGGCAAACTCGGTTCGGTCGACGCCAACCGCGGCGACGAACTCATCGGCTGGGACACCGACCAGTTCCCGACCGATATCCGACTGGCCACCGAGGTCATGCTCGTCATCCTCGGTATGGGCGGACTCAAGGAGGGCGGACTCAACTTCGACGCCAAGCGTCGGCGCGAGTCGCACATGCCCGAGGATCTTTTCCATGCACACATCGGGGGCATGGACGCCTTCGCGCGCGGCTTGAAGGTCGCCGCCGCCATCCGCGCCGACGGGCGCATCGGGGACTTCGTCAAGAACCGCTACGCGAGCTGGAATTCCGACCTCGGCAAAAAAGTCCTCGCCGGCACTGCATCGTTCGCCGAGTTGGAGAAAATCGCCTTGGCCCAACCCGCGCCGGTCCTCGCGAGCGGCGGCCAAGAGTATCTCGAGAACATCGTCAACGAACTCCAGTGATCACGCTCGGCATCGACTGCGGCACGCAGAG
>JAFMJK010000127.1 GCA_017853515.1 Chthoniobacterales bacterium
AAGCGCGTCAGGGCAAGCGGATCCGGTTCTCTGGGCGGCGCAAAAAAAACCGGGGCGGCCGAATGGCCGCCCCGGTGTGATTAGTTCAGGCTGTGGGCCGGACTTCTTAGTAGTCCATTCCGCCCATACCGCCCATACCGCCGCCGGGCATTGCCGGGGCTTTCTCCTTCTCGGGGATCTCGGTGACGAGAGCCTCGGTGGTGAGGAGCAGGCCGCTGATGGACGAGGCGTTTTGCAAGGCGCTGCGGGTCACCTTGGTCGGGTCGACCACGCCGGCTTTGACGAGGTCTTCATACGCGCCGGTGGCGACGTTGTAGCCTTCGTTGCCTTTGCCCTTCTTGACTTCCTGCACGATGAGCGCGCCTTCCTGGCCCGCGTTGTCGGCGAGCTGACGGAGAGGAGCCTCGACCGCGCGACGCACGATGCCGGCGCCGATGGCTTCGTCACCCTCGAGTTTGAGGGAGTCGAGCGCCTTCTGGGCGCGGATGAGGGCGACGCCGCCGCCGGGGACGATGCCTTCCTCGACCGCCGCACGGGTGGCGTGGAGGGCGTCTTCGACGCGGGCTTTCTTTTCCTTCATCTCGGTCTCGGTCGCGGCGCCGACATTGATGACGGCGACACCGCCGGCCAACTTGGCGAGGCGCTCCTGGAGCTTCTCGCGGTCGTAGTCCGAGGTGGTTTCCTCGATCTGACGGCGGATCTGGGCGACGCGGCCCTGGATGTCTTTGCTCTTGCCTTCGCCTTCGACGATCGTGGTGGCTTCTTTTTCCACGACGACGCGCTTGGCTTTGCCGAGGTCATCGAGCGAGATGCTCTCGAGCTTGATGCCGAGGTCCTCGGTGATGCAGCGGCCGCCGGTAAGAACGGCGATGTCTTCGAGCATGGCCTTGCGGCGGTCGCCGAAGCCGGGGGCTTTGACGGCGCACACTTGCAGGGTGCCACGGAGTTTGTTCACCACGAGGGTGGCAAGGGCTTCGCCTTCCACGTCCTCGGCAATGATGAGGAGCGGACGGCCGCCTTTGGCCACTTTCTCGAGCAACGGAAGGAGGTCCTTCAAGCTGCTGATCTTTTTCTCGTGGATGAGGATGTAGGCGTTTTCGAGCACGGCTTCCATCGCCTCCGCGTTGGTCGCGAAGTAGGGCGAGAGATAGCCTTTGTCGAACTGCATACCTTCGACGACGTCGAGGGTGGTTTCGATCGACTTGGCTTCTTCCACCGTGATGGTTCCGTCCTTGCCGACCTTCTCCATCGCGTCGGCGATGATCTGGCCGATGGTTTTGTCCCAGTTGGCCGAGACGGTCGCGACCTGCGCGATTTCGCTGCTGTCGGAGACCTTTTTGGAGATCTTGCCGAGTTCGGCGACGACGGCCTCGACGGCCTTGTTGATGCCGCGCTGAAGCGACGTCGGGTTGGCCCCGGCGGTCACGTTCTTGAGGCCTTCGCGATAAATCGCTTCGGCCAGCACGGTGGCGGTGGTGGTGCCGTCGCCGGCGATGTCGGACGTCTTGGACGCGACTTCGCGGACGAGCTGGGCGCCCATGTTCTCGTAAGGATTCTCGAGCTCGATCTCCTTGGCGACGGTGACGCCGTCCTTGGTGATGGTCGGGCTGCCGAATTTCTTGTCGAGGATGACGTTGCGTCCCGACGGCCCGAGGGTCGCCTTGACGGCTTTCGCCAACTTCTCGACACCGCGGAGCAGGCTGTGCCGCGCGGACTCATCGAATTCCAGTTGTTTAGCTGCCATATGATTTAGTTTTCAGTAATTCAGTGTTCAGTGATTCAGTTTTTAGCTGAGGACGCCGAGGATGTCGTCCTCGCGCATGATGAGGTAGGACTTGTCGTCCACCTTGATTTCGGTGCCGCCGTATTTGCTGAAGAGCACCTTGTCGCCGACTTTCACGACGAACTCGATTTTCTTGCCGTTGTCGTCCGTTTTACCGGTGCCGACTGCGGCAATTTTGCCCTCTTGCGGTTTTTCCTTGGCGGTGTCGGGAATGATGATCCCGCCTTTGATCGTTTCCTTTTCGTCGAGCGGCTCAACGAGCACGCGGTCGCCGATAGGTT
The DNA here is from genome assembly GCA_017853515.1 of Chthoniobacterales bacterium. Classification (GTDB taxonomy): domain Bacteria; phylum Verrucomicrobiota; class Verrucomicrobiia; order Chthoniobacterales; family JACTMZ01; genus JACTMZ01. The sequence goes on from JAFMJK010000127.1 coordinate 2,065, forward strand.
TGACTTTGGCTGCCATAGTTTTGGTTTCTTACCTCCGTTGTGTTGTGTGTGGTGGTTGTTGAATGCGCGGACGGACACCCGTCCGCCCGCGCGGGTTCAAAGTTGCGGTCGCGTCAGGCTTTCTTGTCCTCGTCGACCATCTCGAACTCGGCGTCGACCACGTCGCCCTCTTTCTTGGGCTCCGTGCCGGCCGCGGCTTCGGGGCCGGGACCCGCGTCGCCTTGCGGCGGCGGGGCCTGCTGGGCCGAGGCCTGCTTGTAGAGTTCGCTGCTCACTTCCTGGAACTTCGCTTGCAGGGCGTCGGCGGACGATTTGATCGCGTCCGTGTCCGAACCCTTCAGCGCGTCGCGAACCTTGGCCACGAGGTCCTCGACATCCTTCTTGAGGTTGCCGGGAACTTTGTCGCCGAGATCCTTGAGTTGTTTTTCGCACTGGTAGGCGAGCGAGTCGGCGTTGTTGCGCGCCTCGACGCCTTCCTTGGCCTTGGCATCGTCGGCCGCGTGGGCTTCCGCTTCCTTCTGCATGCGGTCGACTTCGTCTTTGCTCAGTCCGCTCGAGCCGGTGATGGAGATTTTCTGCTCCTTGCCGGAACCGAGGTCCTTGGCCGAGACGTTGAGAATGCCGTTGGCATCGATGTCGAAGGTCACCTCGACCTGCGGGACGCCGCGCGGGGCGGGCGGGATGCCGTCGAGATGGAACGTGCCGAGCTGCTTGTTGTCCTTCGCCATGGGGCGCTCGCCTTGCAGCACCTTGATTTCCACGCCCGGTTGGTTGTCAGCGTAGGTGGAAAACACGTTCGACTTCTTGGTCGGGATGGTGGTGTTGCGCGGGATCATCGGCGTGGCGATGCCGCCGGCTGTCTCGATAGCGAGGGTCAGCGGGGTCACGTCGAGCAGGAGCACGTCCTTCACGTCGCCCTTGAGCACGCCGCCCTGGATGGCCGCGCCGATAGCCACGACTTCGTCGGGATTCACGCCGCGGTGCGGGTCGCGTCCGATGAGGTTCTTGGCCGTCTCGATGACTTTGGGCATGCGGGTCATGCCGCCGACGAGGACGAGTTCGTTCACGTCGCTCTTGCCGAGCTTCGCGTCCTTCAAGCACGCCTCGACCGGTTTGATCGTGCGGGCGAAGAGGTCGTCGGTGAGTTGCTCGAGTTTCGAGCGGGTCAGTTTTTTCTGGATGTGCTTCGGACCGCTCGCGTCCGCCGTGATGAACGGCAGGTTGATCTCGTATTCCTGCGCGGAGGAGAGGGCGATCTTGGCTTTTTCCGCCTCTTCCTTGATGCGCTGCACGGCGTCGGCCTGCTTGGAGAGGTCGATGCCGGAGTCCGCTTTGAACTCCGAGATGATCCAATCCATGATCTTGTGATCCCAGTCGTCGCCGCCGAGGTGCGTGTCGCCGTTGGTCGCTTTGACTTCGAAGACGCCGTCGCCGATTTCGAGGGCCGAGATGTCGAAGGTGCCGCCGCCGAGGTCATACACGGCGATTTTTTCGTCCTTCTTCTTGTCGAGACCGTAGGCGAGGGAGGCCGCGGTCGGCTCGTTGATGATGCGCAGGACTTCGAGGCCCGCGATCTTGCCGGCGTCTTTCGTCGCATTGCGTTCCGAGTCGTTGAAGTAAGCCGGGACGGTGATGACCGCCTTGGTGATTTTTTCACCGAGCTTGGCTTCCGCGTCGGATTTGAGCTTGGCCAAAATCATCGCGCTGATTTCCGGCGGGCTGAATGTTTTCTTCTGCCCGTTGACTTCGAGTTCGATGTGCGCGTCGCCATTGGGCGCTTTGACGAGTTTGTAAGGAACGCGTTTGTCCTCGTCCTTGAGTTCGTCGAATTTGCGCCCCATGAAGCGCTTCACCGAGAAAACGGTGTTGGTCGGGTTGGTCACGGCTTGGCGCTTGGCGGCCTGGCCGACGAGGCGCTCGCCGTTCTTGGCGAAAGCGACGACGGACGGCGTGGTCCGCGCGCCTTCGCTGTTTTCCAGCACCACCGGCTCCCCGCCTTCCATGACGGACATGCAGGAGTTGGTCGTGCCGAGGTCGATTCCGAGAATTTTGCTCATAAAAGTGTGTCTCCTTTAAGTTTGGAGCAATCTACCAAGCAGGATCGGTGCCATGAAGGGTGTGACGAGTGACATGTGGCTTGTGGCGAGGGACTTGGAGATATTGATCCGATTGGAAAAATCGGTCTAAGTATGTGCCATAATGGCGCAAATGGCACGATCGTTGGTTCAAGGTGCGACAGGATGGCGCGCAGGTAACGGGGAAGCTACAACCGCTTGACCGAAAAAGCGATCGGTCGTAATTGACAGGAGCGGAAGCGATTCCGCTCCTCCCATGAAAATGTCCGCAACATCGGTTGCGATCGTTGCCGTTTTGGTTCTGGCGACAATTGCCCCATGCCACTCGGCAGAGTGGGTCTCGCGGCACGGACTGACTAGCGCGGAATTCCAGAGCGAGTTCACCACATGGACGGCCGCTCCCTACAATTTCCGTCTTGTCTCGGTCTGCGGCTACGAGGAGGGAGGTGTCGCGAAGTTTGCTGCGGTGTGGGAGAAGAAAACGAACAGCATTGCGTGGGCGGCTCACCACCAATTGACGCCCTCCGAGTTCGAGCAATACCGCACGAACTACGCCGCGCAGAATTTGCATCCGGTTTTCCTCACCGGCTTCGGCTTGGGCGGTCAGCAGTATTTCAGCGCGATCTGGGAACACGCGGCTAATCCCGATGTTGAGTCGCGCGCGGGTCTGAGTTGGTCGGATTACTTCACCGCCGAGGCCGCGTTGGCCATCCAGGGGTATAAGCAGTCGTTCCTCTGGGAGTTCGGCGTTGGCGGAACCAACTATTTCAACGGCATCTGGCGCAAAGATTTTCCGCCCGGATACGTCTGGACGAATGCGGAGCACCGCACTTCGACGCAATACCAGCAGGATTTCAACGCGGCGAGCGCCGGCGGATTCGAATTGGTGGCCGCCAGCGGCGCCTTTGTCGATGGCACCAACTATCACACCGCGCTCTGGCGCAAGCCGCCCTTGGCCCCCTGGTCCTACAGCTACCACGGACTCACCTCGCCGAACCTTGAAGCCGAGACGCTCAACGCCTACTACACCGGGTTCCGTCCGTCGGTGGTCGGGGTCACTCCGGGGGCTGCGGGTCCCCGTTTTCATCCGGTGTTCCATGCCAATGGCGGTATGCAGCCGGCCAACCTCGCGCTGATCGACAATGCGATGCGTTCCTACATGCAGAGCAACCAGATTGCGGGCCTTTCGCTGGCCATCGCCAATCAGGGGCGGCTCGTCTACGCGCGCGGCTTCGGCTTGGCCGACATGGAAGCAGGGGAGAATGCGCACCCGCACCACCGTTTCCGCATCGCCAGCGTGTCGAAGACATTCACCGCGGCGGCGATCCTCAAGCTCGATGACGATGATGGCGAAGGCTCGACCATTCTCGACCGCCCGGTATTCGGAGCAGCCAACAGCCTGCTCGGCAATACTTACGGCACGAATGCCTACAGCCAAAGGGAAACGAACATCACATTGCGCATGATGCTCAATCACACGGCCGGGTGGACAGGGTTCGCCGTGAGCAACACAAACCCTCCCGTGGAGATGAATTACATCTGGAACCCCGCTTACGGCGACACGCACGCGCAGCTCATTGCCGACGCCCTCGACAACACGGAGCCGGCCAACATTCCCGGGACAGCCTATGACTACCTCAACCTTGGATACTGCATAGCCGGGCGTATCGTTGAACGACTGAGCGGTAAAACATACGAGAAATACGTCCAAGACGCCATTCTGGCACCTTGCGGAATTACCGAGATGGAGGTCGGTGGAGTCGGACTGGCTGGCCGCAAGCCGGGGGAGGTGCGGTATTACGATAACGATATCGGGGGGTCCGATCCCTACGCTGTGATCAATCCGCGCCGCATGGATGCCCATGGCGGATGGATCGCGAAACCTATCGACCTGCTCCTTTTTCTCCGGCGGATCAACAGCGACCCGACCTATACGGATATTCTCTCCAGCAACAGCATGACGCAGATGCAGGCGGGTTCGGTCCCGCGCAGCGACTACGGATTGGGTCTTTTCGGCCTGAGCTCCGGATCGTGGTGGGGACACAACGGCACCATGTCCGGAAGCGTCGCTTTTCTCGTGCAGCGCAACGACGGATTCTCGTTTGCCTACGCGATGAACACGCTGCCGACGACCAACAATGACGTTTTCGGAAACCGGCTGCGCCAGACGATCGATGGCCTGATCAATACGATCAGCACGAACAACGGATGGCCCGCCTATGATCTTTTCCCCGGCGGCAGCCCGAAATTCACCGAGTGGGTGAATTTCAAGTTCGGACGAGAAGCACGACTGCAGTTTTCCCTGCAGAATTTCTGGTCGGCGGAGGCCGATCCGGACAACGACGGCTTGCCCAACATTGCCGAGGCTGTCTTCGACACGGATCCTCTGGCACGCAGCGTGGCGCCCGTGTCCGCCTCGGTCGAAGGCCGGGAATTCGTCGTCCGTTGGGTCACCAAGACCAACGATGTCGGCGCCGTTGTCCGGCCTCTGCAACGCACGAATTT
>JAFMJK010000128.1 GCA_017853515.1 Chthoniobacterales bacterium
CCCCGCTCTGGCAAGTCAGGTCGCCACTTTCCGCGGCAGGGTGATGTGGGGCGGCTTCAGGTAGATCGGCTCGATCGGTCCGGTTTCCGCCGCGGGCAAGTCCGGCGCCAAGAGAGCGAGGACCGCGGCATCGGGATACGCGGCGGGACAATTTTCCCCGCCAGGAAAGGTTCCGACCCGGAATGTGGGAACGGCGCCGTTCGCCGCCCGTGCGGCCTCGGCGTAGGGGAGCAGCGCGATCTCGCCGCACAGTCGGCGCCCGCGCACTTCGGCCCGGTAAGCACGGCCGCCGCGCGCATCACCGCAGACGAAGAAATGCGTCTCGTCCACGGGGAGAAGGCATGGCGAAGGAGAGAGGCGGACCTCGGCGTGCCCGGCCATCTGCAGCGATGTGGCGATAGCGCAGGCCACGCGAAGACCGTTGTAAGAACCGGGGCCGATGCCGACGGCGACGATCGCAGCGTCCTTCCACGATTCCCGCATGCCGGCGAGCGCGGCAAAGACTTCCGCGCCCCGTCCCCGCTCGCAGGCGAACCGGCGCACCGTGACGACGTCTCCATTTTCGGCCACGGCCACGCTGCCCTCGGAGGAGGAGATTTCGATGGCGAGGACTTTCACGGCTCCACGGAGAATTCGCGGCGTCCTTCCCCCGCGTGGCGGATGCGCACCCACACGGCGTCCGGAGGCACCAATTCCGGAAAGCGGTCGGCCCACTCGATGACCAGGAGACCCGATCCGTGGTCGAGTTCGTCGTGCACGGCCGACCAGACTTCGTTCGCGTTCGCAGCGCGGTAAAGATCGAGGTGGTGCACGTTTCCGCGCGGGGCGGCGTATTCGTGGAGGAGGGCGAAGCTGGGGCTGGTCGCCTCGCCGGGATCCGCGCCCCAACCGGTCGCCAGACCGCGCACGAAGTGCGTTTTGCCCGCGCCCAGGTCCCCGACCAGCGCCACGGCGGCGCCGGGACCGAGTCGGGCCGCCAAGGCCCGTCCGGCCTCGACCGTTTCCTCCGGCGTGGCTGTTTGAAAAGTCGGCACGTGGGCAAGCTATACCAGCCGTCGCCGCTCGGGCCAATGCGCGCTTGCCTTTGCCCCCGCGCCTTTTGACCATGCGCGGCTCTCATGGAGTCCGCACGACAAGTTTTCCGCCGCCGTTTGGTCAGCACGCTTTTTCTCTGGGCTCTGGTCCTCGGGACGGTTTTGTCCGGTTACGAGCAAATGTTCTTCGTGACCATCGCGGGCATCGGGCTGCTCGGGTTGTGGGAGTATTACGAGATGCTCGACCGGCGCGGCGTGCCGAATTTCAAGTTGACCGCACTGATCTGCGCTGTCGCGTTTTTTGCCGCCAGCTTCTACGCGTTCCGTTCTTACGGCCCGGAAAAGTCCTACGACTTCGAGATCGCCGTCCTCGTCGTCTTTCTTCTCGTCGTCTTCGGCCGCCAGATGTTCCAGCGCACGCGCGACCGCAACCCGCTGGAGACGATGGCTTACACCCTTTTCGGGCTGCTTTACATCGTGTGGCTCTTCAACTTTCTGACCAAGATCGTGTATCTGCCGCCGCGCGGTCCGCTCGGCGAGACGACCGGGCAGTATTACGTCCTCTATCTTCTCCTCGTCACCAAATTCAGCGATATGGGGGCGTATCTCACCGGCACGCTCTTCGGCAAACACAAGCTCGTGCCGCACATCAGCCCGCACAAGTCGTGGGAGGGTCTCGTCGGTGCCATCGCGATGGCCACGGGCGGAAGTTTCTTTCTGTGGTGGCTCATTCCCGACCGGCTCGCCGTTTTCGACGCCACCGATGTCGCCGTGCTCGGTGTCCTGCTCGGCGGCGCCGCGGTCATCGGCGATCTCGCGGAATCCATCGTCAAGCGCGGTGCCGAGGCGAAAGACTCGGGTGGCCTCTTGCCCGGGATCGGCGGCGTGCTCGATCTGATCGACAGCGTTCTTTTCACCGCCCCGGTTCTTTTCTTCTACATGCGTCTGGTCCTCGGACTGCCGCAGTCATGAGCTTGCGCTCCATCGTCTTGCTCGGGGCGACCGGTTCGATCGGGCGCAGCGCCTGCCGGGTGGCCGCGGATTTTCCCGACCGGGTGCGCATCGTCGGCATGTCGGGCTTCAGCAACATGGAACAACTGGCCGCGGCGGCCAACCATCTGCGTCCCGCGGTGCTGGCCGTGCCGGACGGGCGATCCGCGGCCGACTTGCGGACGCGGTTGGATTACGAGCCGCGCGAGATTCTCACCGGTGAGGAGGGGCTCTGCCGCTTGGCTTCCCTCGAGGAGGCGGACATGGTCCTGGTGGCCATCGTGGGCACGGGCGGATTGCGTCCGACATTCGCCGCGTTGGAGGCGGGTAAGGACGTAGCGCTGGCCAGCAAGGAAGTTCTGGTCGTGGCCGGCGAACTCGTCATGGCCGCAGCTGCGCGCCGCGGTTGCCGTATCCTTCCGGTGGACAGCGAGCACAACGCGATCTTCCAATGTCTCGAAGCCCGCGATCCGGCGCACGTGAAAAAACTCATCCTCACCGCGTCGGGTGGTCCGTTCCGCACCTGGCCGGAAGACAAACTGCGTGCCGTGACGCGCGAGGAGGCGCTGCGCCATCCCACGTGGCGCATGGGCGAAAAGATCACGGTCGACTCCGCCACGCTTTTCAACAAAGGGCTCGAGATGATCGAAGCGCGCTGGCTTTTCGGGGTCGGCATCGAGCGCGTCGATGTCGTTATCCACCCGCAGAGCATCGTGCATTCCATGGTCGAATTCGTCGACGGCTCGGTGCTCGCGCAGTTGAGCCATTCGGACATGCGCTTCCCGATCCAATACGCTTTCACCTGGCCGGATCGGCTGGCCGGAAGTCTGCCCCCGCTCGAGTTCGCCAAGCTTGGCCGCCTCGACTTCGAAGAACCGCGCTGCGACGTCTTTCCCGCTCTCGATCTGGCCCGTCAAGCGGCGGAACGCGGCGGGGTGTTGCCCGCAGTGCTCAACGCGGCCAACGAGGTGGCCGTCGCGGAATTTCTCGCTTCGCGCATCGCCTTCCCGCGCATCTGGGACATCGTCGCCTCGGTCATGGAGCAAACGCCGGATCATCCCGCGTCCGATCTTGCCGCCTTGCTCGAGGCCGATCGCGCGGCGCGCGAGTCGGCGCGCCGTCTGGCTGCCGCGTGACCCGCCCTTGGCAACCGGCCGTTGCGGCGTATCTTTCGGTGGTGCGTTCGGTCATCATCGCCTTGTTCCTCACGCTTACGGGTGCGCGGGCCTTCGATATTTCCCGGATGCCCGCTCCGGCGGACGTGGAGCGCATTCGCGCGATGGGTTGGGCCTCCGCGGCCGACGAATTGGAAGCGGATCTGACCGCTGCGTGGAAGCCCTCGAACTTCGCGCAGGTCGGCAGCACGCATTCCGACATCTTCCGCCGTTGGCAGCTTCTCGCGCAGTGGTGCCGCTTGCTCGGCACGCCGGAACCCGACGCGTTGCGCGCCTATCTCGGGCGCCGCGTGCTCGTGGACCCGGACAAAGAGCGTTCCCTTCTCGTTATTCCGCCGGGCATTCCGTTGCCCTCGGACCGCAGCGGACGACCGTTGCCGACCGCGGCGGACAAACTCGAAGGCGCGCAGTTTCCCGCGGAGATTCTCCAGGCGCTGCTGCCCGATGATTACACGCCGCAGGAAGGCGAGGTGGCGCTGCGTGCGCGGCCGGACTTTCTCACCCGACTGGCCGGCGATACCGATTTCCAACGGGAGTTTTTCAAAAATCTCACCCCGGACGATTTTCCGCCCGTTGCCCTGACCCGTCTCGAGCAGTTGTACTCCGCCCATCCGGGCCGTTGGCCGGAATACCGCTCGCTCATGCTGGCCTTCGCGCTGGTCTACGACCAAAGGCAGCCGCGTGATTGGCCGCACCATCAGGTGGATCCTTCGCTTGTGCCGCCGATGGACGAGTCTTTGGCCGAGCGCTTCGGGTATTATCTGCGGGCCAACGATGCGGGGCGCCTCGAGCACGACTTGCGGCGCCTTTCGGTGGCCGAGTTGAAGTTTGTCGTCGATGCCCCCGTGCCGCGCGGCGAATTGGAATGGGCGGCGAAAAATGTCCGCCTGCGCCGCAACCAGTTCGACCGCGCTTTCTCCATCGTGGATTACGACGAACGGCGCGCGCAACGAGGTATCTACGAGTGGCCGCGGGACAAGGGCCGCTATATTTTGGCCAATATCGAACTCTGGGGCGGCATTTGCGTCGATCAGGCCTACTTCGCCGCCATCGCGGGCAAGGCCAAAGGCATCCCGACGCTTTATTTCGCGGGGCAGGGCACCGACGGCGGCCACGCCTGGTTCGGATATCTGCGCAGCCCCGACGGAAAGTGGGACCTCGATGCGGGGCGTTATCTCAACCAGAACTACGCCGCCGGACGCGCGCTCGATCCGCAGACGTGGTTGCCCATTTCCGACCACGACTTGCTCTATCTTTCCGGAAAGTCCGCACGCTCGCCCGGTCACGACGCGGCGCTCGGGGATTTATCGATGGCCGAGTTCTTCGAGGAACAGGGCGATGTCACCAAGCGGTTGGAAGCGACGCAAAGTGCCCTGCACAACGCGCCGGCCTACGCGGCGGCGTGGGATGCGCGGGAGCAGGCGCTCGACGCGGCGGGCGACCGTGCTGCTTTGCGGGCGCTCTACGCGGCGGGCATTGAAAAGTTCAAAAACGTCGATGACCTCAAAGTCCGCTACCAGGCGCGCTTGGCCGATTTCGAGCTGAGTTCGGGCGATGCGCGTCTGGCCGCCAAACTCGAGGACCAAATGGTCGCGCAGAATCGTCGCGGCCGCTCCGACCTGAGCTCGGCCGCGGCGGCGGAAAGCGTTTTGCGCATGGTGTCCAACGGCGCTTACCGCGACGCCTTGCGCGAGTTCAACGCGCTGGCCCGCAAGATGGGGCGCAGCGGCGGGGGAAATTTTTTCTACGAGGTGGTCCGGCCGCTCGTCCTTTCGCTGCGGTCCAACGGCCGCGAGCCAGACGCGCAGGATGTCCTCAAGGAGGCGCACAAGCGCATGTCTCCCGAACCGGACAGCATTCTCGCGCGCGAGTTCGACGAACTGGCCTCGCCGAAATCCGCTCAGTAGTGGGTTTTGTCGGGCTTGGCCTGATAGCGCCGCCAAAGATCGAGCATCTCATCGCGCAGGCACTGCGCCGCGGGAACAAGACGGTGGGCGATCGGCTTGGCCAGATCGTCGTAGATCGGCTGGTCGTCGAAGCCGCCGAAGACCAGCGCATCGGCGATGGTCGACGCGTAGACCACGCGGTCGATGCGCGCCCAAAAAATCGCGCCCGCGCACATGGGGCAGGGCTCGCCGCTGGTGTAGAGCGTGCAGCCGGAGAGGTTGAAGTTTCCCAGATGGCGGGCCGCGGCGCGGATAGCCGCCATTTCGCCGTGCCACGTCGGATCGTTCTCCGTGACGACATGGTTCGAGCCTTCGGCGATGACCTTGCCGTTTTTGACGATGACGCAGCCGAACGGGCCGCCGGTGCCCTCGACCATGGCGGCTTGTTCGCCGAGCGCAATGGCCATGCGCATGAACTTCTCGTCGTCGGAGTTGGCGATGCGGGGGTCCATCAGGTCTGCGATTCCGCGCGGACCGCATCTTTTTCGCGGTCGCGTTTTTCCTCGAAGCGGCGGGTCTCGTCGGCGAACTGGCGCTGCAGTTGTGCCATGGCCTCGGCGTCGCCCGTGGCGCGAGCCTTGTCCATTTCGCCGCCAAGGAGCAGTTCCTTCGCCGCGATGTCGGCTTTGCACTTCGCCTCGATGTCGGCGATGCGGTGTTTCTGCTCGTCCGACAAATTGACCGCGGGCTGAGCGGCGGCAAGACGATCCATGGCGAGTTCGTAAGCTGATTTCATTGGCTGTGCGGGTCCTGTCTGGCTTACGAGTAAGCGATGTCCATACGTTTGTTGAGCACGGATTTCGACGGGACGCTGATCGGCCACGAGCCGGATGCGCGGACCGCGGAGTCGCTCGCTTCCGCTCTGCGCTGGCTGCGCGATGGAGGTGCGGCATGGGCGGTGAATACCGGACGCCAGCTTTGGTTCGCCTTGGAAGGTCTCGAACAAGCGCGCCTTCCGCATGATCCGGATTTCGTCCTGAGCAGCGAGAAGGACATTTTCCGTCGTGTGGGGGAAGGGGACTGGGAAGCGTTCGGCGAATGGAATGCGCATACCGAGCGGCGGACGGTCGACTTGTTCGACCGCGCCTCCCATGTGCTCGCCGCCATCCGCGCGATGTCGGCCCGCGACAAAAGCGTGGAAATTCTCTACGAGAGCGGTCGCGTGGCGGGGTTGATGACGGCGGATCCCGCGACAATGGATCGCGTTGTCGACGAAGTGAAGGCGCTCGCGGCCGACGTTCCGGAATTTTCTTTCAACCGGAACACTGTCTGGATGCGTTTCACCCACCGCGAAATCCACAAGGGCTCGGCGTTGTCCGAACTGGCGCGGTTGCTGGCCATACCGCGCGACGAGGTGCTGGCGATCGGCGATCACCACAACGACTTGCCCATGCTGGACGGATCGGCGGCGGCCATGGTCGCTTGCCCGCAGAACGCCGTCGACGAAGTGAAGGATGCGGTGCGCGCGGCCGGTGGCTATG
>JAFMJK010000129.1 GCA_017853515.1 Chthoniobacterales bacterium
TGGCTGCAGAGAAGCGAACGCTGGGCCATCGACTCGGCCGATTGTGTCATTGCCGACAGCTCGACCATCGCCGATCGCTACGAACGGAATTACGGCGTGCGGCCCGAACATTTGTCCTACGGATTGACCGTCCGCGACGAGCCGGTGATGTGCGGGGAATTGGCGCAGTGGAACCTCAAGCCGAACGGGTATTTTCTCTACGTATCGCGTCTTACCCCGGAAAACGAAGCCTCGCTTCTGCTCGAAGCCTACCGCCAAGTCGCCGATCCGCTGCCTCTTGTCATCGTGGGGGACGATCCCTACGAGCACGCCTACAAACGCGAACTGCGCGCGCTCGCCACGGAGAGAGTGATTTTCACAGGACAGCGCTTCGCCGATGCCTACGTCGAACTCAGCCAGAACGCCCGCGCTTACGTCATGCCCGCGACGATCGAAGCGACGCGGCTCGTCCTCCTCGACCAGCTCGGCATGGGCAAAGCGATCATCTATCACGACTGCGCAGCCACGCGTGAAGTGCTCGGTGACGCGGGCATTCCCTTCGGACCGGAGCATGCGGTCGAATCGCTCGCGGAAAAACTGGCTTGGGCCAAAGACAATCCGGAAGCGTGCGCTGCGGCCGGACGCAAAGCACGCGAACGCGCGGAAAAGTTCCGCTGGGAAAACGTGCTGGCCCGTTACGAGGAAATCTTCGCGCGGATTCTGGCCAAGCAAAACTGACCATGCGGCTATCCATCGTCACCCCCTCGCTCAACCAAGGCCGTTACCTGCGCGAATGCCTCGAGTCCGTGCGAATCGCTGCGAGAGCGGCATCCGGATATGAAGTCGAACACCTGGTGATAGACGGTGCCTCGACCGACGGATCACTCGACACTTTGCGCGCCCAGTCATTTGCCCGTTGGACATCCGAGCCGGACGGCGGACAGACCGAAGCGATCAACAAAGGACTGCGGCAGGCCACGGGCGATGTCATGGCCTACCTCTGCGCGGACGATTTGTATGAACCCCCGGCCATCTTGCGCGTGATGGAGGCTTTTGCGGCTGATGACACTGTCGATGTAATCTATGCCGATTACTTTTTCCTCGAGGGCGATTCGGGCCGCAAGCGGCGCAAATCGGCGGCCGGGTTCCGCCCGGACAACCTGCACAACAGCAATCCGCTCGGGCAACCGGCCGTGTGGTGGCGGCGGCGCGTTTACGAAAAGTTCGGAGATTTCGACCAGTCGCTGCATTACTGCATGGACCACGAATACTGGCTGCGCCTCGGCACCAACGTGAGGTGGCACTACATTCCGGAAGCGCTGGCCGTGTCGCGTCTGCACGCCGATGCCAAAACGAGCCGCCAACTCGCCGCCATGTGGCGGGAGACCGCGCAGATGCTGACGCGCAACGGATGGCGCCTCAAACCGTGGTGGGACGCATTCGCCATGGGGGCGTGGGGGCGGCATTATTACCGGCTCAAAAGACTTTGGTTCGCCCGATGAAGCCCCGCCTGCTTGTTGTCGAACTGCATCATCTCGGCGATGCCGTGATGAGTCTGCCCTTCCTTCGCGGAGCACGGCAAAAGTTCGACGTGCATGTGGTATGTCGCCCGGCAACCACGGCGATCTACCGACTGCTCGCCACGCCTCCGCAAACCCACGAGTGGGAACCTCCGTGGGCGGAAGAGAGAGATTGCGGGGCGATGGCAACGGTCAGGGCCGCGCAGGCCGAGGGCCGGAAGCTATCGCCCATCGCTTTCGACACGGCGGTCTGCGTGTGGGCCGATGCGCGCGCGGAAATTCTCATGGCCGAAACAGGCGCCAAACATCGTCTCGGGTTTCCCATGACCCGCGCCAACTACTACGCAGCCGATCTTCCTTGGCGTGCCAAGAGACTTTGGGCCGGGCGACTGCTGGAAAAATTGTGGGCTTTGGCCCATCCGGCAAAGCCCCTGCTCACCACTTGGCTGCACCGCGAAAACGCGAGGCAAGCGCACCTGCGTTGCTGGGAACAAATTGCGGAGGCCGCGGGAGTTTCCTGCGACTACTCCGTGCCGTGGATCAAAACCGGACACTCCGCCCAAGCCGAAGCCCTGCGTGTCCCGGGCAAGCCGCTTCTCGCCATGCACACCCGCGCCCGCCTGCCTTCGAAACAGTGGCCGTTCGTGAAATGGAAAGAGCTTTTGGCAAACAGCGCGCTCCGCGACAGGTTCACTGTTTTCGAAATTCTCCCGGACGCCGGCGAAAAGTGTCTCGAAGGAGTTGCCTCCGTCGTCACCCCCGATGTTTCCGCTCTGGCCTCCGCCCTGGCCGCATCCGATGCCGTGCTGTGTCACGACTCCCTGCCGGGCCATCTCGCCGCCGCGCTGGGCAAACCGGTTGTGACCATCTTCGGATCCGGCGAGCCCGACTGGTTTGCGCCGTGGAAAAACCGGGAACGCGCGGTCCAGCGCCGTGTCTGTCCGATGCATCCCTGCATCGACCGTTGCGGCATGGACTCTTACCTGTGTTTGAGCGCCGTCACCGTGGATGATGTTCTCGGCGCGCTGATGGAATTGCCCGCGACACGATGAAAATCCTGCTTTTAGGATCCGGTGGTTTGCTCGGCGGGTATCTTGCCAAGGCATTCACTGCCCCCGGCAACCAGCTCTCCGCACTGACCCATGGGGAGGCGGACATCACCGACACCGGAAAACTCGACCGACTTTTCGGCGACTCATGGGATGTCGTCATCAACGCGGCCGCGGTCTGCGACTTCGACGCGTGCGAGCGCGACCCGGAAGGAACAACGCGGGTGAATCGCGACGCGCCGCTCGATCTGGCCCGGCGGTGCGCGGCGGGCGGATCGCTGTTCGTGCAATACAGCTCGGACTACATTTTCGACGGCGAGGGGAAGAAACCCCTCACCGAACAAGACAGTCCCTCGCCGCTCTCGGTCTACGGACACCAAAAATCCGATCTGGAAAAACTCGTGCCCGGAGTATGCCCCCGCAGTCTGGTGCTGCGCCTCTCGTGGCTCTACGGAGTCGGCGGAAAGACGTTCATGAGCAAGATGCCGGATTTGTTCGCGGCGCAGGACTCTTTACGCACGGCCGCCGGAAAGAAAGGAAGCTGCCTTTACGCCGCGGACGGCGCGCTCTGGACCAAGCGGCTGGTCGAAGCGGGACATACGGGCCTGTTCAATCTCGTCAATCACGGCGAGACCTCGTGGGAGGAATTCGCCCGGGAGTGTTTGCAACAAATGCAATTGCTCGCACTCGCTCCGGCCGGCCGGCGGATCGAAGAAGTTTCCTACGAGGAATTGGGGCCGGGATGGCGCAAGCGGCCGCGCTATTCCTGCCTCGATACGGCAAAACTCGCCCGCGCCCTTCCGCCCGGGCCGCGTCCTTGGCGCGAGGCTCTGGGAGAATTTCTCGCCGAATGGAAATCGGTTGCCGCGCATCGGCCGGTGTGAAAACGTTTCGCACCCGCCAAGCCGATGAATTCCGAAAAGCCCTCTCCTGATTGGCGCAGCCTCACTGCACCGAACATCCTCCTGGCTTTGGCGGTCTCGGCCGCCTCGTTTTTTGCGCTGTTCGGATGGTTCCCCTATGCCTCGGGCTACGGGGCGATGCGCGTGAACATGTTCCATTTCATGGCGTATGTCTGGAAAACGCCGGAGTGGGAGCACTGCTGGCTGGTTCCGCTCGCGGTCATCGGTCTCGTCATCTACCGCCGAAAGGCGTTGGCCGAAATTCCCGTCGCGGGATCATGGCCGGGGCTCGTTGCCTTGATCGGATCTTTCTTCGTCTACTGGGTCGGATACCTCGCGGACAACGTGTATCTCGGCTACGCGGCGCTCATCGGTATTGTCGGCTCCGCCGTGCTCTGGATGCTGGGCTGGAAGTGGCTCAAAGCCCTCTCCTTCCCCATCGCGTTCCTTGTTTTCATGTTCCCGCTGCCGTTCATGGACAACTTCCTCGCCTTCCCGCTGCGCATTTTCATGTCCACGGTCAGCGTCGGCTTCCTCAATCTCATCGGTCTCTCCTGCCTGCAAAGCGGCACGGCCATCGTCTCCGCACCGGACTTCGCCGCGGGGTTGGCCCAAGGACAAAGGTTCGCCGTCGATGTCGCCGATCCGTGCAGCGGCATACGTTCGCTCTTCGCCCTCATGATGGTCAGCGCGCTCTACGGATACCTCGTCATGGACCGGCCGTGGAAAAAATGGGTCGTCTTTCTCTCGTCCATCCCGCTGGCCGTGGCCGGAAATTTCGCGCGCATCATCATGTTGACCCTCGGGACCATCACGCTCGGACCCGAGACGGCCATCGGTTCTCTCGAAGAACCCACGCTCTTCCACCAAGCCTCCGGCTTCCTTGTTTTCGCCGTGGCGCTCGGCGGAATGCTCGGTGTCGGTTGGCTGCTGCAGAAATCCAGTCCCGAGCAGGAGCCGCCAAAATGACCGCCGCCGCTCTCGCACTCCCCTGGTGGCGCAGCGCGACCTTGGCCGCGCTTGCTGCGTTGACGGTCTGGCTTTGCCGCGAGAGCGCGCCGCCGGATATCGCGCCCGAAGCGGGCGTGGTTATGGATTTGCCCACCTTGGTCGGCGAATGGTGGGGCACGGAGGAACCCGTCTCCCCGAGCGAACTCGCCATGCTGCCGGGCGACACCGAGTTCGCCAAAAAAATCTATCAGGATCTCCGCGGCGACACGCTCACCGCGCAAGTCGTGCTCAGCGGCGGTGAAAAACGCAGCATCCACCGGCCGGAAATCTGTCTGCCCGCCCAAGGCTGGACCATCCAGAGCGGGGAGGTTGTTCCCATCACTTTGTCCAACGGACGCGCGCTCGACGTGATGAAGCTCACGCTCACGCGTCAGATCGAAACCGCGCCCGGCGAACGGCGCACATTGAAGAGTTATTTTCTCTACTGGTTTGTCGGCAAAGACACGACCACGCCTTACCACTGGGTGCGTCTGGCCAAGACCAACTGGGACATGGTCACGAAAAAACTCCAGCACCGCTGGGCTTATGTCATTGTCAGCGCGCCCGTGCTCGAGGGATTCAAGCCCGGTGCCAAGAGCGATACGCAGACGCTCGATATGCTCAAAGATTTTGTCCGGCAAGCTGTGCCGAAGTTCCAGCTTTCGGAGATGCCGCAGGACGAACGTCCCGCGTTATAATTCCGTCCACTTGTCGCGGCGGACTATGTCCGCCGCATCCTTTCTTCCGCGCCGCGCGCAAGCTCTCCACCCGGAGCACGCACCCGCGACTACCCCCCAACGCCTCGACGCGCCCCGTCACCTCGACCACCGGCCAACGCGCCAGCGCCCCGCCGCATCGCCGGTAAACATCGGCGAAGATCTCGCACTCGAGAATATCCGTGCGGTCGCAGATGCTGATGAATTTCATGGCGCGTCCGTCCGCCTGGTGATGCAACCGCTGCGCCACGACCAATCCGCAAGTCGTGATCTGTTCACCCGCAAAGCTGCGCACTTCCCCGACCGGGCAATAAGTGTCCCACGCCACCTCCGGAAAAAGTTCCACCGGATGACCGGATGCCGGAAATCCGAGCAATTCCATTTCCTCGCGCAGTTTTTGCAACCGGTCCGGCTCGGTGCGCATCGCCGGTGGCGCCGCCTTCTTTGCTTCAAGGAGCAGTCCCTGCCCCTCCGCCCACGGCGCCAAGGCCCGCAGTTCCCAAAACTGCTCCGTGCGCGAAACACCGAACACATCGAACGCCCCCGCCCGCAACAAAGCCATCGCTTCGTCCGTCTGCGGCGCGCCGCGCCGCCAAAAATCCGGCAATGAGGCAAACGGTTGTCCCTCTTCGATCCGACCCAGCAACCCTTCCGACAATCCTTTGATCATGCCCAAAGGCACCCGGATTCCCCTCCCACTTTCTGAACACTGAACACTGAAAACTGAAAACTTCCCCACTTCCCCATTCACCTCCGGCCCCGCGAACGAAATCCCCAACCGCCGCGCCTCGATCGTGTAGAACAACCGCGAGTAGAATCCCTTTCCGTGCGTCAGCACGGACGCCAAAAACTCCGCCGGCCAATACCGCTTCAACTGCGCCGCCTCGTAAGCCTCCAATCCGTAAGCCGTCGAATGCGCACGGCAAAACGCATAACCGCGGAATTGCATGAGCAAATCCCACACCGCGGTGATCTCGGCCTCGCTCCGGCCTTTCCGCCGCGCTGCCGCAGCGAACTCGTCCCGCCACGCGTCGACATTGGCCATCCGGTTTTTCACCAGCATGCGCCGCAAAATATCCGCCCGCCCCGCGTCCCATCCGGCGAACACCTCGCAAATCTGCAACACATGTTCCTCGTAAGCGACCACACCGCAGGTCGAGCGCAACACCGGCTCGAGGCTCGGATGCGCATAGGTCACCGGTTCCATGCCCCGCGCGCGCCGCGCGAATTGTTCTTTGCGCAAACTGTTGGCCGCGCCCGGACGGATCACCGACACGATGGCGATCAGTTGGTCGATGGCCCGCACGCCGGATATCCGGGCCAGTGATGTCATGGCCGGACTCTCGATATGATGCGCCCCGCGCGCTTC
>JAFMJK010000009.1 GCA_017853515.1 Chthoniobacterales bacterium
TCCACACCCCTGCGGAGGTCCGGCTGGAATCCGCATACTCGACGCGCACGTTGAGCTTCAGGTCCTTCAGGATCTGCCACGACGCATACCCGGCCAGAGCCTGCGCCCAGGTGTCGTTGAAGGTCGCGTCATCCCAGGCATGGGCGTTGTAGTCGTAGGCAAAACCGACTGTGACCTCCGGAATCGGGGTCGGGACCGTGATGCCCGCGTAGTAGTTCATGGAACCCTGCCTGCCCGTCGCTCCCCCCTCCACGATGCCACCCGTCAGGGTGCCGCCCGACAGCCAGCCCCAGGACTCCGGCGCCTTGAGTGTGACGAGCCCCATGTAGGTCAGGATGCCGTCGCCCTTCGGATAGGGTCCCGTCGGCAGCTGTCCCACGCCATAGGTCGGCAGGTACGACCACGGCTGCTTGGTGTTCATGACGCCGTAGGCGGAATTCGCCGCCCCCCCGGTCAGGGTGATCCAGGACGCCGCCTCGTACGTCGCCAAGGCACCGGTGTGGGAGAATGGCTCGATCCAATTGCCCAGGCTCCGGGAGAAGTTCGGATTCACATACGGCGCGAGATACTCGTAGCCGATGATCGCGTCGAACTGCCCCACCTTGAAGTCCAGCCCGTTCCCCACCGGAGCCCGGAGCGACACATAGGCCTGCTTCACCGCGAGGTTCGGGGCCAACGCGCCCGGCAGCCAGTCGGCATCCTGCCCGTACCACATCTCCACCTTGTACCCGGAACTCCAGCCGGCGTCGTCCAGGGGCTTCTCCAGACGCAGCTCGAGGAACTCGAGGTTGAACCCATTGTAGTGGCTGGGGGGGGTGTTCAGACCCCGGGTCGCCATCGTGCTTCCCGGACCCGGCTTCCACTGCGCCGAGGTGTCCACCGCCCCCGCAATCGTCGTGCCCGACACCAGTGAGGACACCAGGGACTCCTCCCCGACCACAGTCCCACAGAGGGACAGGGCGACGACACAGGGATTCAGAAGACGGCGGACCGGGGGATTCATGCCCCGATGTGGTAGTCGACACCGGACCTCACTGGGAAGCCCTATCCCCACGGCAACCGATGTCCGCTCCGCCCGCTCCCAGCGATCTCAGTGCCACCACGCCGCCGCACGATCATAGGTCTCCGCAGACCGGACACACCGGGGACCCCCGCCCTCCTCCCACCAGACCTCCGCCAGGCCGTGCGAGAACCGCGTCTCCCAGGACAGATGGTACGCCCCCGCATCGAACCACAGGAGGTGGTCCCCAGGCCGGATCGAGACCGGCAGTTCCCGCCGTCCCAGACAGTCGAACGCCATGCAGGTCGGACCCTGGACCGCCGTTGGAACCGTCCGACCCCGTCGGGATTCCAAAACAGAGAGGTCGTGTTCCTCCCACACGGACACCATCGCATGGAGGGTCCGCCCTCCGTCGCAGATCAGAAGCCGACGGCCCAGGCGTTCCTTCACGTCGAGGACCCGGACCACGAGGACGCCGGAGCCGGCTGCCGGATGGCGTCCATGCTCGAGCCAGACCTCCTCCACCCAGGACATGCGCGACACGAGGCGCCTCACCTCGGCGGCATACCGTTCGACACCCAGTCCGTCATCGAATCGGGCCCCCTCCAACCCCCGGGGCCCCGCCGGAGCCAGACCACCGCCCACGTCGACATACCGAGGCCTCCATCCCGTGTCCTGGCAGACCCGGACGACGGCATCGAGCCCTCGGCGGAACGTGGCCACATCGGGGAGGTTGGTCTTCAGGTGGACATGGAGGGATCCGGCATCCAGCCCCTGCCCCGCCAGCCGCGCCAGCGCGACGGGGATCTCCTCGGGCTCGAGTCCAAACGGGAACGCCCAGGCCGGGTCCTCGGAATCCACCTCGACCGGAGTCCTCAAGCGCAGCCCCACCCGCCACTGGTGCTTCCTCGCGATCGGCAGCAGCGCCTCGAGTTCGAGGAGGGAATCAAAGTGGACCCGCAGGCCCCGCCGCGACACCCCGGGGAGCCACCGGTGTTTGGCCGGGCCGTTGACGAGGATCTCGTCCGGTCCATAACCCGCCCGGAGGGCGCCCCGGAACTCAAACTCACTCACCACCTCGATGCCCCCGCGCGGACGCCACCAGCGCCACAGGGCCGGCAGCGGCTGGGTCTTCGCGGAAAGCCAGAATCGGGCGGGCCTCCCATGGTCCAGCCTTGCAAGGCGTTCGATGGCCGCCTCGTAGGGCGCCGCAGCAAACAGGTAGAAGGGGGATTGGGCTCCCGCCTCCACGGCCCGCTCGACGATGCGACGCCATACCGAAACCTCCGATGCGGAGCGGGCCCCGGGCCGATCCGATGTCCCACGCTCCGCCCCTGGACGCCTTCGACGCGGCTCAGGCATAGACCGAGACTGCAAGATTCGTCCGTGCCCGGATCGTGGCCGCCACCGCCTCGAGTTCTTCCGGACTCAACCGGGTCGCGGCCGCCTCCGGGGTCGGACGGGCGATCGTGTAGGCGTGGACCTCACGGATCACCCCCCCGGCAGCCACGATGTCCCGGAGACGCCCACAGTAGGCCTCCAGTTCCGCTGGCGACATGGGCTCACCCTGCCATTTCAGAAACAGGCTCTGGATGATGATCGGCCACTCCTTCGCGGTCCGCGTGATGTTGGCCAGGATCCGATCCAGCCGGACCAGCGACCGGTTGATCGTGCGATAGTACTCCTCCGTCCCGGCATCCAGCTTGCACCAGAACTCGAAACGGTGGGCTGCCATCAGGGCCAGGCCCTTCCGGACGTCCGGCTTGTCGAGGCCTGCCGAGTCGGTGATCAGGACCAGCTTGGACTGGTCGAGACCGAACTCCTGGCGGACGTCGATCGCCACCTGGACGCACTCGGAGAAGTTCGGGATGAGGGTGGGTTCGCCATCACCACTGAAGGCGATGTCGCGCACGACCCGGGTGAGCTCGGGCACCTCGCAGAACTTCGGCTGCTGGGCCAGGCCCCCCTCCTGGGCGAACCGGATCAACCACCGCAGCTCGTCCTTCAGCTGGGCCACGTCCACCCGATCCGCGCGCCCCGGAGTCTTGCGGTCCACTTCGCAGTAGACGCAGTCGAAGTTGCAGCGTTTGTCCGGGTTGAGGTTGATGCCGATCGACAGCCCCTGGGATCTCCGCGAGATCACGGGGTAGACGAAGATCAGGTCGCGGAACACCCGGGAGTGGTCCTGGACGACCGCCCACGAGCTCTGGATGGAAGGCGAAGACATGGGAGCAGCGAGCTGGGAATCGCAGACCGGGAGGGAGGTTTTTCCCGACCGCCGATTGCGTTGGACTCTCAGCTCTCAGCCCTCGGCTCTCAACTCTCTTCCCATCAGATCGCGAAGTCCGTGTACTCGACCCGGACCGGCTCCTGGGGGGCCTCGAGCATGCAGGCGCCGACCGTGGCGTTGGTGCCCGGCTCGATGAGGATGCACGCACCCGTGAGGCGGTTCGTGGAGTAGCCGTCGAAGACCAGCGGCTTGGCCGTGCGGAGGCGGATCCGGCCGATGTCGTTCATCGCCAGCTCGGTCGGTTCCGGTTCCGACTCGAACGTGTGGATGTTGATCCGGCTGTCGATCGAGGAGACCACCGCCTGGACCATCTGGGTGGTGTGCTTGAGGAAATACTTCCGACCGGCCTGCAGGGCCTTGGGGTGCATCCAGCAGACCCGGGCCTGGAGCTCGGTGCCCGCACCCGGAAGGGCATCGAGGCCGACGACCATGTCGCCCCGGCTCACATCGACATCATGTTCCAGGACCAGGGTGACCGACTGCGGACAGAAGGCCTCCTGGAGCGGGCCGTCATAGGTCCAGATCTCCTTCACCCGGCTGCGTTGTCCGGAGGGGAGGATCAGGACCTGTTGCCCGACCCGGACAATGCCACCGGCGATCTGGCCGCTGAGGCCCCGGAAGTCGTGGAGCTTTGGATCCCGGGGATTGTTGGGACGGTTGACCCACTGCACCGGGAAGCGGAATCCGTGAAGGTTCCAGTCGCTGGCGATGTGGACGGTCTCCAGGTGCCCCAGCAGGGACGGTCCGACGTACCAGGGGGTCTGGGCTGAGGCGTCGACCACGTTGTCGCCATTGAGGGCCGACAGCGGGATGAACTTCACGTCCCGGATGTCGAGACGCGGCAGGAAGCTCTCGAAGGCGGAACGGATCTCGAGGAACCGGGCCTCGGACCAGTCGACGAGGTCCATCTTGTTGATGGCGATCACGAGGTGTGGGATGCGCAGCAGCGAGGCGATGTAGGTGTGGCGCCGGGACTGCTCGATGACGCCCTGCCGGGCATCGACCAGGACGACGGACAGGTTCGCGGTCGAGGCCCCGGTCACCATGTTCCGGGTGTACTGCACATGTCCCGGGGTGTCGGCGACGATGAACTTGCGGCGCGGCGTCGCGAAGTAGCGGTAGGCGACATCGATGGTGATGCCCTGCTCGCGCTCGGCGCGCAATCCGTCGGTCAACAGCGCCAGATTGACCACCGCGTCGCCGCGGCGGCGGGAACTTTCCTCCACCGCGCTGAGCTGGTCCTCGAAAATGCTCTTCGAGTCGTAAAGAAGGCGCCCGATGAGGGTGGACTTGCCGTCGTCGACCGACCCGGCGGTGGCGAATCGCAGGAGGTCCATTTTAGAAATAGCCCTCCTTCTTGCGGTCTTCCATGGCTGTCTCGGAACGTTTGTCGTCCGCGCGCGTGCCACGCTCGGTCTGGCGGGCCGCAGCCACCTCGGCGATGACCTCGTCGAGCGTCGCGGCTTTCGACTCGACCGCGCCCGTGCAGGTCACGTCGCCGATGGTGCGGAAGCGAACGACTTTGCGCTCGGGCTTCTCGGTGTCGAGCATGGTGATGTGCTCGGAGACGGCGAGGAGCGCCCCGTTGCGCTCGAACACGTCGCGCTCGTGGGAAAAGTAGAGCGAAGGCAGTTCAATTTCCTCGCGCTGCAGATACATCCAGATGTCCATCTCCGTGAAGTTGGAGAGCGGGAAGACGCGGAAGTGTTCGCCGGGATGGTGGCGTCCGTTGAAAAGATTCCAAAGCTCGGGCCGCTGGTTTTTCGGATCCCATTGTCCGAAATCGTCGCGATGGGAGAAGAAGCGTTCCTTGGCGCGGGCTTTTTCCTCGTCACGACGTCCGCCGCCGAGGCACGCGGTGAATTTGTGCTCCTCGATCGTGTCGAGAAGGGTGACCGACTGCAATGCGTTGCGCGAAGCATAGGGGCCCTTCTCTTCCTTCACGCGGCCCTTGTCGATCGAGTCCTGCACATGGCCGACGACGAGGCGCGCGCCGAGTTTTTCGGTGAAGGAGTCGCGGTAAGCGATGGTTTCTTCGAAGTTATGGCCCGTGTCGACGTGGAGGAGCGGGAACGGAATCTTGGCCGGCCAGAAGGCCTTGGCCGCGAGATGGGCCATGACGATCGAATCCTTGCCGCCGGAAAAGAGGAGCGC
Organism: Chthoniobacterales bacterium; assembly: GCA_017853515.1. Lineage (GTDB taxonomy): Bacteria > Verrucomicrobiota > Verrucomicrobiia > Chthoniobacterales > JACTMZ01 > JACTMZ01. The sequence continues at coordinate 5,445 of JAFMJK010000009.1, forward strand.
GGCGTTTTGGAACTGCGCGGCAGTTTCGCGCAGGACAAAAATCGCTTCGGCCTCGATCTGGTCGAGATGGTCTAACTGGTAGTGCGGCATGGGACGCGGCTTCCGAGCCCGGTTCTTCCGGTAGATTACTCCCCCCGGCGGCCGTCCGCGACGGACCGCCAATACCCGAGCAAATCGGCCGCACACTGATCGACGGAACGTGCCTCCGTGTCAAGCACAAGCGCCGCATTTTCAGGTTCCTCGAACCCGCTGTCCTTGCCGGTGAACTGACCGATTTTGCCCTCCTTGGCCTTGGCGTAGAGTCCCTTGGGGTCGCGCTCCGCGCAGGTGTCGAATCCGGCCTTCACGTAGATCTCGTGAAAATCCGGACCGATGATCTCCCGGGCCGCCGCGCGATGACGGCGCAGCGGCGTGATGACCGAGACAAAGACGATGATCCCCTGCCCCGCGAGAAGCTTGGCCGTCTCGGCCACGCGCCGGACATTTTCCGTGCGGTCGTCGTCGGTGAAACCAAGATTGCTGTTGAGTCCCGTGCGCAGGTTGTCGCCGTCCAAGATGACCGTCATGCGTCCGTCACCGTGCAGCACACGCTCCACTTCGTTGGCGATCGTCGATTTGCCCGAGCCGGAGAGACCGTAAAGCCAAAGGACGACGCCCTTCTGTCGGAGAAGTTCCTCTTTGGCCGCGCGATCGAGGAAGCGGCGGGTCTCGGGATGGATATTGGTCATGCGCGGCGGCGTTTGACGCGATAGGTTGCGGTCCGCTCGCGGACATGGAAACCCAATTCGCGCTTCGGTGCGTCGGGTGGCTGCAAAAGCGGCAAGAGCTTTCGGTAAGGATCGCGCAACCCGCGATCGTGGAGGAGAAGCGTTTTGTCGACCTCGGCAAGGCGGCGCAGGATCGCTTCGTTGCCGGCGAGCAATTCGCGCTGCCGAACAAAAGCACGGACGATAAAAACGCTCATTTTAGCCGCCGCCGCGCTGCGCAGGACGTTGGCCGCCATGAGAGCCCCGTGCTCGGTGAAAGCATAGGGCCGGGCACGCTTGTCACGGTGTTTTGCGGAGTTGGAACCGGTCGCAATTTGCGACCGGTTGCCTTTATCTACCTGACTACCAATAGTTTCAGGTTCATTGAGGCGGAGCGATCGCCACTCCTCCGCAGTCAGAACGAAGGCAAAGTCCGCGGGGAAGCGATCCTTGTTCCTTTTGACCTGTTCATTGAGCCGCTTGGTCGGCACGCCGTAAATCGCCGCCAGATCAGCGTCAGGAATGACCGCGACATCACGAATGTGACGGATGGGAATTTTCATCGGGCTGGCCACTGGCACCGCATGCACCCGGTAGGACTCGAACCTACAACCAATTGATTAAGAGTCAACTGCTCTACCATTGAGCTACGGATGCGTTGCTCGTGCGGGCCATGCAAAGTGCAACCGGCCCCGCTCGGGCTCAAGGAAAAACCTTCACCAAGCAGGTGTTTTTCCCTCATCGCGGAAGCGGGACAGAGGGCGCATAATCCCGCCAAGCCGATGGTTCCGTTGATCGCCAGAATTCTATTTTTCCCGCTGGCCTCGCTGGCCCTGGGTGCCGCTTACCAGGCAGTGCATCCGGAAGGACTGTGGACCCTCCGCGCCGGGCAAAAAGCGCATGATGACGGCTTTGAGCGCGTCGCTTGGACGGAAGTGCAGCCCAAAATTTCGTCCGGCGAATGGTTGCTGGTCGACGCGCGTGACGAGGACCAATTCGCCGCGGAGCACATTCCGGGCGCGGTATCGCTCCCGGCCGCCTCCTACGAGGAGATGCTGCTTTTCTTTGCCGAGGAGCACGGGCGCGAAAAACCGGTCGTCATCTATTGCGGCACGGAGGACTGCGAGATGAGCGCGGAGCTGGCCTTGAGGCTGCGCGACGAAGCGGGATTGAGCAGGATCCGCATTCTCGAGGGCGGGATTCTCGCGTGGAGGCGCACACGATGAGAACGGCGGCGGCTGTCTTTCTCCGGTTGCTCATCGGCGGGCTTTTCCTTTGGGCCGGGTTGTCCAAACTCGGCTCACCGTTGCAGACGCTGGCCGCGGTCTATTCGTATCAGATTGTCCTGCCTGATCTGCTCGCTTCGCTCGTCGCGGCGGCGTTGCCTTGGATGGAAATCCTCCTCGGCGCCGCGTTGCTGGCCGGCATCTGGCTTCCCGTGGCAACGGGATGGACCGCGACTCTGCTGCTTTTTTTCAGCGTGATGACCGCGCAGGCTTGGTGGCGCGGATTGCCGATGGACTGCGGCTGCGTCGACCTGAGCGTTTTGCATCCTGCGCTGGCCGCCTTGACCACGCCGGGCGGCGCAACCCTGCGCAACATGGTGCTCCTCGTTTTGACCGCGCTGCTCGCGGCGCTCGCCAGAAAAAAAGCCGCCGCCTAGCGCGCGGCTTTGGCTTCGTCGGTTTCCGACGACGCGCTCCCGCGGGCCGCCTGGAGTTTGGCCGGCAACTCCTTCGAGGACCCTTCCAAAGCAACCGCTTTCTCCCACGAGGCAATGGCGTCCGGACGGCGCCCGAGTCTGTCATAAAGATCCCCGAGATGCTCGTGCACCGTGGGGTCGGAATCTTCGGCCGACAGCACCACGGCACGCTCGAGCTGCGGCAAAGCCTCCTGGTAGCGGCCCTGCCGGTAAAGAACCCAGCCGAGGCTGTCGAGATACGCGGCGTTGTCCGGCTCCTGTTCCAGCGCGCGGCGGATGAATTGCTCCGCTTCGGCGAGGTTCTGTCCCTTCTCCGCCCACATGTAGCCGAGGTAATTGAGCGCGGGTGCGAATTTGTCATCAAGCGCGAGACAGGCGCGAAAATGCTTCTCGGAGCCTGCGTGTTCCCCCGCGCGCTCGGCGGTCACCCCGTGCTGGAAGTGGAATTCGGCGCTGAGGAATGAAGGCTGGTATTTCGCGGCGAGGTCCGCCGCCATGTCGAAGGCGAGCAGCGCTTCTTTCCAACGCTTGAGTTGTCCGAGGATCTGCCCCTCGTAGTAAGGCAACTCGGGAAGCCGCGAGAATTTTCCGCGCGCCTGCGAGAGCCACCAGACCGCGCGGTCCTCGCTGCCGCTTTTGAGGCAAAGTTCGACCAACTGCAGGTAAAGCCGCGGATCCTCGTCGTTGAGAAGGAGGGCTTTCTCGAATTTCTGCAGTGCGCCCGCATGGTCGCCGCGCTCGAGCAGGATGCGCCCGTGTTCGCGGTAAGCGGCAAGGCTCGCGGGATTGTCCGCGACCACCGTCTCGAGTTCGCTCAACGCCTCTTCCTGCCGGCCGAGCGCGTTGAGGGCGAAGGCCAACCGCTCGCGCGTCAGCGCATCCGAGGGCTGCAGGACGAGGAGGCGCTGGGCGGAAGTCACGGCATCCTCGAGATGTCCGTAGGCAAAAAAGTAATTGTGCGCGCGCAGGAGCACGGCCGCGTCCTGGCGTCCCAATTCCGCGGCGCGACGGTAATGGGCGAGCGCGGGCGCTTTGTCGTGCGACACCGCGTCCGTGCTTTGTCCCCGGTCGTGCAATTCGCGCAGGTCCCCCAACCCGGCCCAGAATTCGGCATCTTTGTTCTCCTTGCGGCGTGCGGCCTGGTCGAGGATCGCCGCCGCCTCGGACATGCGACCGTTGGCGCGGTAGATGCTGTAGAGGGTTTGGTAGGGGTCGATGGAGTCGGGCGCGGTGCGCAAAGCCTGTTTGGCGTAGCGCTCGGCGGAATCGAATTTGCGCAACTTGACCACATAGATGCTGGCGATGCGCAGGGCGACGTCGGCGGAACGCGGGTTTCTGCTCAGCGCGTCTTTGAGGACGGCGAGCGCCTCGGGCACTTCCTCCCGGCCGAGATGGATCGTGGCGAGCCCCTGCGCCACGGCGAGGTTGGAGGGGTCGAGATCGAGCGCGCGGCGTTTGTGTTTTTCAGCCTGTCCGGGTTCGGACTCCTCGGCCAAGGCTGCGGCGGCCACGTGGGCCATGACTTCGACCCGCTTGCCGGTCGAAGGCGGCAACGAGAGTTCCACCGGCGCGGGTTGCTCGTCGCCGACCGCGGAGTCGGAGACCAACGCGCGGCACGGGGACGGCCCGGACCACGAGAGGAAGGCGCATAGGGAAAGGCTGGCAGCGGCGAACCGCGACCGGAAACCCGCGAACATGGGGCCAAAGATAGCCTTTAGCTCTTGTAGCGCAAACGCTTCTTGTGGCGGTTGAGCTTCATGCGCTTGCGGCGCTTGTGCTTGGCGATTTTCGCCTTCCGCCTCTTTTTGATGGATCCCATGTGTTGCTTCAGTAAACCAATTTGTTGAGGGGATACTCTATGATCCCCTCAGCCCCGAGCGCCTTGAGTTGAGGGATAATTTCACGGACGACTTTCTCGTCGATGACCGTCTCGACTGCGACCCAACCGTCTTGCGCCAACGGGGAAACGGTAGGATTCCGGAGAGCGGGCAAACGCTCAAGCAAATTCTCCAGGCTCGCCTTGGGGAGGTTCATCTTGACCCCGACTTTGTCGCGGGCCGCCAGGGCGCCCTGCAACAGGAGGAGAACGCGGTCCATTTTGCCGCGCTTCCATTCGTCGGAGTAGGCGTCGCGGTTGGCGATGAAAACAGGGTAAGACTCCATGATCGTCTCGAGGATACGGAGCTTGTTGGCGCGCAGCGACGAGCCGGTCTCGGTAATGTCGACGATGGCATCGACCAAATCGGGCACTTTCACCTCGGTCGCACCCCAGCTGAATTCCACTTCGGCCTCGATGCCGCGGCGCCGGAAAAATTCCTTGGTCAGGCCGACGGCTTCGGTCGCCACGCGTTTGCCGGCGAGGTCTTCCACTTTTTGCACCGGCGAATCCTCGGGCACGACGACGACCCAGCGCGTCGGCGCGGCGCTCACTTTGCTGTAGGGAAGATCGCAGAGGGATGCCACGTCGGAATTGTTCTCCGCCACCCAATCACGCCCCGTGATGCCGCAATCCAGAAAACCGTCCTCGACGTAGCGGCTGATTTCCTGGGCGCGCAGCAACCGCACCGTCAGTTCGGGATCGTCGACCGAGGGGCGGTAGGAGCGACCCGCACCGGAAATGAGGAAGCCGGCCTTGGCGAAAAGGCCCAAGGTTTGCTCCATCAAACTGCCGGAGGGCAGGCCGATTTTGAGGCGTTTATCTTCCATACGCGGGAGGGGCGAACGTAGAAGAGCCCGCCGGACGGTCAAGCCCTAAGCCCGCCCGTGCGGGTTTGCATCGGGCGCTGCTCCCTTTAATCTTCCGGGTGCAGATGCGCCGTCCCTCGGTCATGGAAACGCTCGACGAGGCCCCGCCGCGGTCCGACTCCTGGGCCCGCTGGATCCTCCTCGCGCTCCTCCTTTCGCTCGGCCTGCACGCCGCGTTCCTCTGGTGGGCGCGCGACTACCAGGTGAAAACTTTCAGCGACTCGTATTACGACCAGATCGTGCCGCGGGCCTTCAAAGTCGACCGCGTCGAGATCGATTCGCGCCTGCTCGACGACGGCGATACCACCGCGCCCGAGGAGGAGACAAAACGCCCCGCACCCGTCGCGGTTGATCTGCCGGCGGAAAATATCGCGGAGGAAAAAGCCGACGTCGTGGCCAAACCCGCCAAGCCCGGACAGCTTGGCATCACCGAGGAAAAAGCGCCGGACATCGGCTTGGCCGCCGCCGACTCGTTGACCGCACTGGAAGCGGCCACCGCCGCCTCGCTCGACGAGGATCTCGACTCCATGCGCGAAGCTTTGCTCGCCGATGCGCCCTCGTCCGCCGCGCGCCCCGCGCTCGAACTCGCCGCCGCCGCCGGACAACCCGGAGCCGCAGGCGAAGGCGATGTGCCCGCCGGTTACAGCGACCTCGACGAACTCCTCCGGCAATCGGGCGGACTCACCGCGGCGAATGCGCCGATCTTCATGCCGTCCGACGTTCTCTTCGGCTACGACGAGTCTTTCCTCCGCCCGGAAGCGGTGACCAGCCTGCAAAAGCTCGGCGAACTGCTGCGCCGCAACCCGCAGGCGCGCTTCCGCATCGAAGGCTACACCGATTCGTTCGGCGGACCGGAATACAACGCGAAGTTGAGCCTGGCCCGCGCCGAGTCGGTGAAGGGCTGGCTCGCGCGGAACATGGGCATCGCCGACTCGCGCATCGACACGCGCGGACTGGGCAGCGCGAAACCCCTCGTCTCGACCGAGGGTTCCATCGAACAGCAGCAACTCAACCGCCGCGTGGAGATTGTCATTCTCCGCGCCGATGCGGGGCGGTAAAAGCACCGCCCGCGCATGAGTTACAACCTCGAATCCATACTCGGACGGGCGGGCGACGATCTCGTGCGGCAGACCGAGGGCCGCACGGCGGCGGAATCGCTCGCCGCCTACCAGAGATTCAGACGGCTGGAGGAGCACCGCCTGCGTTTGCGCATTTCCTCCGGTGCGGGCGGACGCGAGGTGGTGCGGCAGCGCAGCGACTTGGTCGACATCCTTTTCTGCCGGCTCTTCGCGCAGGTCTGCACCGAAACAACCGGGAAAGCGAAACCCGAAGGGTTCACCGCCGCGGCCTACGGTGGATACGGGCGGCGCGAGATGAATCCCTTCAGCGACGTGGACATCATGTTTCTCCACTCGGGACGCAAGACCACGCCGCAGGAAACCGCGGCCGTGCGGGAAATCACGCGCATGCTCTGGGATATCGGCTTCAAGGTCGGACACGCCGTGCGCTCGGTTCCCGAGGCGGTCGCGCAGGCCAACGAGGACCTGCAGACCAAGACGTCCATGCTCGAGTCGCGGTATCTCTGCGGCGACCGCGAGCTGTTCCAGAAATTCCGCGCGGAGTTCGAGAGGAAATGCGTCAAAGGCAAAGAGGATGCCTACCTCGCGTGGCGCCTGGTCAACCAGCGCGAGTTGCACGAGCAATACGGCCGCATCATTTCCATGCAGGAGCCGAACATCAAACACGGCATGGGCGGCCTGCGCGATTACCAGAACCTGCTTTGGATCGGCGCGATGCGCTCCGGAGCCAACACCACGGCCAAGCTCGTCGATGAAAAGTTTCTGCGCGAAAGCGAACGCAAACTGCTCGAGAAAGCTTATGACTTTCTCCTGCGCGTCCGCACCGAGATGCACTTCATCAACAGGCGCCCGATCGATTCGCTCACACTCTACCTGCAGGGACAGGTCGCCACGCGCCTGGAATACCCGCAGAAACATATGCTGGCGCGCGTCGAGGCGTTCATGCGCGACTACTACCAGCACACCCGCAACATCCAGCGCATCGCCGAGACCGCCATCTACCGCATGGTGCCGGAACTCGAACCGGCCAGGGGCGGTCTCAGGGGGCTCTTCGCCCCCCGCACGCCGCGGCCGGAGCGCTTCGACGGTTTTTACGCGAAGAGCGGCATGCTCCACGCGGAATCGCCGGCCGTTTTCAGCGAGGATCCGCAACGTCTCATGCGCATGTTCCAGCACGCGCAACTGCGCCGCCTCGAGTTGTCCCCCGCCCTGCGCGACCTCGTGCGGCGGCGCCTCGGCCTGATCAACCGCACCTTCCAGTATTCCCGCGCGGCCCGCGAGGTGTTCCTCTCCATTCTTTCGCGCAAGGGCGATGTCGGCCGCATTCTGCGCATGATGCACGAGACCGATTTCCTCGGACGCTACCTTCCTGAATTCGGACGTCTCACCTGCCTGGTGCAGCACGAATTTTTCCACCGTTACACGGCGGACGAACACACGCTGGTCTGCATCGACAAGCTCGACGAACTCATCACCACGGAAAACCCCAAGCTGCGGGGCTACCGCGATCTTTTCCAAAAAGACGACGACCCGGCCACGCTCTATCTCGCGCTGCTCCTCCACGACACCGGCAAGGCCGAACACCGACGGCACCACGAGGACGCCAGCGCGACCATGGCTTCGAAGGTCGGACGCCGCCTGCAGCTTTCTTCCGCGCAGAAGCGCGAACTCATCTCCCTCGTCGACAACCACGGCCTGCTCTCGAAAACCGCGCAGTCGCGCAATCTCGAGGATTCCGCGACCATCGCGCACTTCTGCGAAATCCTGCAGGACCCGGAATACCTGGATCCCCTCATGCTCGTCACTCTGGCCGACGGACAGGGCACAAGCGACGCGAACTGGTCCGACTGGAAAGAGGGTCTCGTCTGGCAGCTTTACCGCTCGTCGCGCGCCTACTTCGAACAGGGTCCGGAATACTTCGAGAAACGCCGCGTCGATTTCGAGGAGCTGAAAAAAGAAGTCCGCTCGAAGTTGGCCGCCGACTACGGCGAGGAACTCGACGCGCACTTCACCCAGATGCCGGAACGCTACTTCCGCACCTACAACGCCTCGGAAATCGCCGGCCATCTGCGCACCTTCCGGAAATTTTACCACCAGGAGACGGAAGAAGATCGCAGCGCGCTCAGCCCGGTCATCAAGTGGATGCACCACCCCGGCCTGGGGCACAGCGAAGTCCTCGTCTGCGGCTGGGATAACCCGGGATTCATCCGCCGCATCTGCGGCGCGTTCCTCTCCGCGCGCGTCAACGTGCTCAGCGCCGACATCAACACGCGCGCCGACAACCTCGTGCTCGACATCTTCCGCGTCTGCGACGCGCGCCACGAACCGGTTCCGTCCGAGCGCGACCACCGCCTCGTCCAGAAGCTCCTCGACGAATCGCTGGCCGATCCGCATTTCGATTTCGCCCCGCACATCGCCAAGGCCCGGCAAAAAATCGGCTACCGCATGTCCCAGGAGGCGGAAATCCCCACGCGCATCACCATCGACAACCGCGGGCATCCTTCCTTCACCATCGTCGACATCCAGTCACCCGACCGCATCGGATTGCTTTACGACTTGTTCGGCGCGCTCACCGATCTGGGACTCTCGCTCGAGCTGGCCCGCATCACCACGGAGAAAGAAGTCGCGCTCGACACGTTCTATGTCTACCGCGCATCGGACGGCGCCAAACTTTCCGGGGACGAGGAAATCGCGAATCTCCAGCGCACCTTGCAACAAGCCGCCACGGCCGGCAGCACATCCGTGCCATGACGCGGCACTGGCCGCGCATTCTTCTCCGGCAAGCCGCGCGCCACATGCGGCGCCACACACTGCTCGCCGCCATGAACGTGCTGAGCATCGCCCTCGGCGTTTGCGTGTTCCTTGCCATCATGATCGCCAACCGCAGCGCGGACCGCTCCTTCCGCGCCGGGGTGGAAATGGTCGCGGGCAAAGCCAATCTCGAAGTGCGCGGCGCGCTCGACGAAACGCTCCTGCCCCCCATCGCGGCGTTGCCCGGGGTCGCGGCAGCAACACCGGTGGTGCAGGGGTTGCTCAGCCTGCGCGATCATCCCGGGGAATACCTGCGCGTGCTCGGCGTCGATCCCTTCACCAATCCGCCCTTCGAAACCTTCCGGATGTTGCAGGCCGACGGCTCCGAGGCCGATGTGGAGACATGGCTGCGCGAACGCGAGGCCGTTGCCGTCACCCGCGACATGGCGGCAAAGCTAGGGCTGAAGCCAGGCGATCCCCTGCGCGTTTCCATCGGCGGCCGCCGCGCCGAGTTGAAAGCGCGGTTCATTCTCGAGCCGGACGATCCCGCCGCGCTGGCCGACATCCGCACCGCGTCGATGGACATCGGCTGGGCGCAGGAATTGCTCGGCACCGCGGGAAAACTCGATTCGGTGCAGATTCTTCTGGCGGACGGCGCGGACCCCGCTGCGGTGACAGAGGCCATCCGCCGGATTGTCCCGAGCGATGTCGTGGTCGCCGCCCCGAAGCAACGCAGCGAGCAGATCGGAAAAATGCTCTCGAGTTTCCAACTCAACCTCACCGCGCTGAGCCTCGTCTCCATGCTTGTCGGCATGTTCCTCGTCTACAACACGGTCGCCGCTTCGGTAGTCCGTGCGCGCCGCGAGATCGGCATTCTTCGCGCCGTGGGAACTTCTCGCGCCGAGGTGCGCGCCCTGTTCCTGGGTGAAGCGCTCATCTTCGGCATCCCCGGTATCGCGCTGGGGGTCATCGCCGCATTCCCTCTCGCCGGATTTCTTTCCGGCGCGGTGAGTCAAACGGTCAGTTCGCTTTACGTCCTGGTCAGCATCGAAAAACTCTCGGTCGGACCGTGGCAGATCGCCGCCGCCGTTGCCGCCGGTCTGGCCGCGGTGCTCGCTGCGGCATGGATTCCTTCGGGCGAGGCAGCCAAAGCCGAGGTGACCGGCGCGCTGCACATGGGCACGGTGATGGAACAGCGCGAGACGCTTCCGGCCCGCTGGATGGTCTTCGGCGGCGTCGCGCTGGCCGCCGCCTTCGCCGCCTCGTGGCTGGCCCTGCGGACCGGGCCGGCCATCCTCGGATTCGCCGCGGCCTTCCTTGTCGTCATCGGCTTTGCCCTCCTCGTGCCGGCCGCGACTTCGTTGGCGGGAAAATTTTTTCAAGCGGCCGCAAACCTCTCGGCGCGCGGAACGGCGCTGCGCCTCGCCTCGCGCAATCTCGTCCGCGCCATGCACCGCAACTCGATGACCATTGCCGCGCTCATGGCCGCGATCGCCATGACCGTCGGGGTCTCCGTCATGATCTATTCCTTCCGAGCCAGCGTCGGGACGTGGATAGACCGCACCATTCAAGCGGACCTTTTCCTCACCCTCGCCGCCAACGAGCAGGCCGGATTCCACGGGGAGTTGCCGCCGGAACTGCTCGGTTGGATCGCGGCGCAACCCGACACCGAAACGGTGGATACTTTCTACGAAAAGCGCGTTCCTTTCCGCGGCGAGGAAGTTTTTCTCGGCGTGGTCAGCGGCCGTATGCGCGGCGAGTTGGCTTTCACCGGCGGCAACGATGCGGAAAAAGCGGCGCGCCTGCGCGAACCGGCCCATGTCGCCGTGTCGGAAAGCTTCGCCACACGCCACAAAGTGGGAGACGGCGATATCATCGCGTTGGATTCGCCCGCGGGGCCGGTGCGCTTCAACGTCGCCGGGGTTTACTCCGATTACACGCGCGACCAGGGCGTCATTCTCATGGATCGCGCGAATTATGCGGCGCACTGGCCGGCGCCCGGCGCGCACACCGCGGGCGTCCATCTGCGCGAAGATGCGGACGCGGCCGGACTCGCCGATGCCATCCGCCGGGAATTCGGAGCGGACGCAGAGTATGCCATTTACGACAACGCATCCCTGCGCGCGCGGGTGCTCGAAATTTTCGACCAGACCTTCGCCATCACTTATGTCCTTCGCACCATCTCGGTCCTTGTCGCGATTGTCGGGGTGTCGCTCGGCATGGCCATGCTCGTCACCGAACGGGAGCGCGACATCGGCATCCTGCGGGCGGTCGGCGCCTCCGCTCGCCAGGTGCTCCGCGCTTTCGTCGCCGAGGCCGCGCTCATCGGCGCCGTCTCCAGCGCCGTGGGCCTCGCCGCGGGCGCGTGCCTGGCCATGGTGCTCACGTGGGTCGTCAACCTCGCCTTCTTCGGATGGACCGTGCAACTGCGCTATCCGTGGGAACTGCTCGCCTGGACTCCGGTCTGGATCATTGCCGTTGCCGCTCTAGCCGGACTTCTCCCCGCGGCCCGCGCCGCCCGCATCCAGCCTGCCTCCGCTTTGAGATCGGAGTAGGGCGCGTGGATATCAGGCGTAAAACTTGTCCCACTGCGACTCGGACATCTCGACCAGCTCGCTGCCGAGAATGCCGGCAATTTCGCTCCCAAGCTTATCTGCATCGACGCCCGAATACATCGAGACGATCAACTCAGACTTCTTGTCCGCTTTGACCAGCCTCACCGAGTGAACGAGTTCGGAGCGACTTTTTGCCGTCGCCTCGGTGCGGCGAGTCGTCATGACGACCGCGCGGAAGTTATCGAGGGGGAGGACCCTTTTCAGCACGAAGGGGAACAGGCTGCGCACCACAACGACCTCGCGCGTCGCAGGATGGAGCACGATCCGTATGCGGTGAACGGCGGCTAGCCAGCCGACCACGAGAAAGAACAAGGCAAAAACCATCATCCCGATGGTGTTCCACGGCCTGGCCGCAGCCGCTTCCCAACCTCCCGGTCGGAACAAGCCTGCAACCATGGCAACGAGAAAAAAGACGCCGAACAACGCCATGAGTGCACCGAATGCCGTCCGCAAAAAGCTGCGCGAATCGCAAAACTCAATCCGGCCATCCGGATGCCGCCGCCATGATTTGGAGTCGTTCATCACTCTTTCGACGCCGGCATTTAGGGCATGTTGCCCCAGAGGGGCAACTTTTCCCCTTCCGCGGGCGTTCCGTCAGTGTAAATTTACCCGAAATGTCGCGCGTCAAAATCGACCCGGAACTGCACAAGGCGAAGAAGCCGGACTGGATCAAGGTCCGCCTGCCGTCGAATCCGGTGTTTTTTTCGACCAAGGCGCTCGTTTCCGACCTGCGGCTCCACACGGTTTGCGAAAGCGCGCAATGCCCGAACCGCTGGGAGTGTTGGAGCCAGGGAACGGCCACCTTCATGATCGCCGGCGACCGCTGCACCCGCGCCTGCGGATTCTGCGCGGTGACCACGGCAAAGCCGTTCGCCCTCGAGCAGGACGAACCGCAGCGCGTGGCCGAGGCGGTCATGCGGATGAAATTGAAGCACGTGGTCGTCACCGCGGTGGCGCGTGATGACGTGCCCGACGGCGGCGCGCTGCATTTCGCGCGAACCATCGAGGCGATCCGCGAGCGCGACGGGTCGATCATCATCGAAGTCCTCGTTCCCGATTTCAACGGCAAGGACGACTCGCTGCGCACCGTGCTCGAAGCCGCGCCGCACATTTTCAACCACAACCTCGAGACGGTCGAACGCCTCACGCCGGTCGTCCGCTCGCGGGCCAAATACAAGCTGTCCCTCGAATTTCTCGCCCGCGCCAAGGAACTGCGCCCCGACATCACGACCAAAAGCGGACTGATGCTCGGTCTGGGCGAAACGGAGACGGAAATTTTCCAGGCGATGGACGACCTGCGCGAACACGGCGTGGAAGTCCTGACCATGGGTCAGTATCTGCGCCCGACCCCGCAGCATTTGCCGGTCGTCGAATACATCCGCCCCGAGGTCTTCAATCTCTACGGGGACATCGCCCGCAACAAAGGTTTCACCCACGTGGCCAGCGGACCGCTCGTGCGCAGTTCGTACCACGCGGCGGATTTCAACCCGCTCGAAAGCAAAGGCAAATCCCCGGCTGCCTGCAGCGGCGGTCTGTGACCGCCGGACGAATTGTTTTTCAGCCAGCGGCGGTCACAGACCGCCGCTGCAAGCACCGATGAAAAAAGACGGACGGACCATCGTCATCACGGGCATTAGCCGCGGTTGCGGACGCGCGCTCCTCGAATATTTTTTGGCGGAGGGATACCGCGTGGCGGGTTGCGCGCGCTCGGAAACGGCCATCGGCGAACTGCGCAAGATCCACGGCCCGCTCCATCATTTCGACACGGTGGATATCGCCGACAACCACGCCGTGGAGCAATGGGCCTGCGATTTGCTGGCCAAGCTCGGTCCGCCCGATTTGCTGCTCAACAACGCCTCGGTCATCGCGGCCAATGCGCCGCTGTGGGAAGTGCCAGCCGCGGAGTTCGACCGCGTCATCGACGTGAACGTCAAAGGCACGGTCAATGTCCTGCGCCATTTCCTGCCGGCCATGATCCACCGCGGCAGCGGCGTGGCCGTCAACTTCAGCTCGGGCTGGGGACGCATGACGTCGCCGGAAGTCGCGCCGTATTGCGCGAGCAAATGGGCGGTCGAGGGACTGACCATGGCTCTCGCGCAGGAGATGCCTCACGGCCTTGCCGTGGCCTCGCTCAACCCGGGCATGATCGAAACCGAGATGCTTCACTCCTGCTTCGGCGACTCGGCTGCCTCCTATCCCGATCCCGCGCAGTGGGCGCAGTCGGCCGGTCCTTACCTCCTGTCGCTGGACGCGGACGACAACGGCCGCCAGCTCACCGTGCCGGGTGTGCAGACCAAGCGGGTTTGACCGGTGCGCTGTTCTTGGCTGACTTGGCCAAGCGTGGAAGCCACGGTTCTCAAAGCGAAAAACAGCCTCTCCCAGCTCCTGCAAAAAGCGGAGGAAGGCGAGGAAGTGGTCGGGATCATCCGGCAGAGGCGAGACACCGGAAAGGCCGGCGAAGATGCCGCCGCTACATCTCCTGCGGCGTTGCCGTGCCCGGAGCCGAGCTCCCGCGCTTCAACCGGGCGAGCAGTCCCCCATGGCGCTTGCGCGTGTCGTTTTGCCGCACCGCCGTGGCGAGCGCTTTGCGCTGTCCGGCCACCACGACCAATTTTTTGCCGCGCGTGATGCCGGTGTAGAGCAGGTTCCGCTGCAGCAGGAGAAAATGCTGCATGGCCAGCGGAATGACCACGGCGGGAAATTCCGATCCCTGGCTTTTGTGGATGCTGATGGCGTAGGCGGGCTCGACTTCGTCCAGTTCGCCGAATTCGTAGACCACGCGGCGTCCGTCAAAGTCGATCCCCGCCTGCCGCTGCTCCGTGTCGATGGCCGCAATGCGACCGATATCGCCGTTGAAGACTTCCTTTTCGTAGTTGTTGCGCGTCTGCAGGACTTTGTCGCCCACGCGAAATTTCGTCCCGAAGCGCTCGATCTCCGGACGATCGGCCCGCGACGGATTGAGGGCGGCCTGCAAGGCGGCGTTCAGTTCGCGTATGCCGAGGCTTCCGCGGTGCATCGGCGCGAGCACCTGCACGTCGCGCACCGGATCCAGCCCCATGCGCTTGGGAATTTCCTCCCGCACCAGCCGCAGAACGAGTCGGGCGATTTCCTCCGGTTCCTCGCGGTGCATGAAGGCGAAGTCGGCCCCCTTCTCCCCCGCGTCCTCCGGAACGCGCCCGTGCCGCACATCGTGCGCGGCCCGCACGATGCGGCTGGCTTCGGCCTGACGGAAAATCTCGGTCAGGCGCGCCGACGGCACCGCGCCGCTGGTCAGCAAATCGGACAACACCGAACCCGGACCCACGCTGGGCAGTTGGTCGGGGTCGCCGACGAGAAGCAGCGAGCCGCCCGGCGGAAGCGCGCGGCAGAGCGCGGCCATGAGCGGAACATCGACCATGGAAAATTCGTCGACCACCACGAGATCGGTATCGAGCGTCTGCTGTGGTCCGCGTTTGAAACCACCGGCGGGAAGAAACTCCAAAAGGCGGTGAATGGTCTGGGCGCGGTGGCCGGTCGACTCGCCCATCCGTTTGGCCGCACGTCCGGTCGGCGCGCACAATTGGAACCGGACTTTTTTTGCGGCGAGAATTTTCAGCAGGCTGTCGAGAAGCGTGGTTTTGCCCACCCCGGGACCGCCGGTGACGACCGCGACGCGAACACCGACCACCTTGCGCAAAGCCTCCACCTGGCTGGCGGAGAGGGTTTTTCCGGTTTTTTTCTGCACCCACTGGAGAGCTTTTTCGAAATCAAGGTCCGGCAGTTTCGGGGGCTGGACGGCGAGACGCTGCAAGGTCGAGGCGATGGTGATCTCGGCCGCGCGCAGGGCCGGGAGAAACACCGAGGCCTCGCCCGCGATGTCTTCCACCGCGAGTTGCCCGTCCGCGATCTCCCGTTCGAGCGCGCCGGCCACCACGGCCTCGTCCACTCCGAGCAATTCGGCCGCCTGGGCAAGAAGGACCGCGCGAGGCAACGCGGTGTGCCCCTCGCCCGTGGCCTGAGACAGGATATGCTGCAACCCGCCGCGGGCGCGCAGGATCGAATCGTGGCCGAAGCCGAGTTTTTCGCCCACCGCATCGGCCGACTTGAATCCGATGCCTGCCACATCGCGGGCGAGAAGATACGGGTTGGCCCGCACCCGCGCGATGGCATCGTCGCCGTAAAGTTTGAACACGCGCAACGCCCGGCTCGTGCTGATGCCGTGGCTGTGGAGAAAGACCATGATGTCCCGCACCACGCGCTGCTCGGCCCACGCCGCTTTGATTTGCTGGCGTCGTCCGTCGCCGATGCCGTCGATTTCCTGCAGGCGCGCGGAAGTTGTCTCGATGATGTCGAAAATTTTCTCGCCGAATTTGGCGACCATTTTTTTGGCGTAAACCGGACCGATTCCCCTGATCAGTCCGCTGCCGAGGTATTTCTCGATCCCCTCGAGGGAGGTCGGCGCCTGGCAGCGGATCTCCGCCGCGCGCAGTTGCATCCCGTGGTCGCGGTTGCGTTCCCAGCGCCCCTCGGCCGTGATCCATTCGCCGGGCGAGACGGCCGCCACCGTGCCGACCACCGGCACCAGATCGCGCCGGCCTTTCACTTTCACCTTCAAAACAGCGAACCCGGTGTCCTCGTTGTGGAAGGTGACGCGCTCGACCAAACCCGAAAGTCCGTCGGCCGGGGCCTCCTTGTGCGCGTCCATGGCGGCCATGATGGCACAAAACACGCCGCACCGCATCGGCTTGCGTGCGCGAGGGTCTTGCCGCATATTTGCGGGGAGATGTTCAGGCTGACGCGTCAGGAACGCAGGCTCGTCGCTTTCATCCTCGCGGCTTTCCTCGCCGGGCTTGGGATCAAGCACTGGAAGGAGACGCGGGAGACGGAAGCGGCAGCGGCGAAAATGGCGCACGCTCCTTGACCCATGCAAAAACCGGCTTTCCACGAAACCCTCGACCAGTTGGTGGCGCGCGACCCGCGCTTCAGCAAGGAAGCGTATGGTTTCCTGCGCGAAGCGCTCGAGTTCACGCAAAAGAAGCGCCGCAAATCGCGCGCCGAGTCGACCCATGTCTCGGCCAACGAACTGCTCGAAGGATTCCGCGAATATTCACTGCAGCAATTCGGCCCGATGGGTCTGACGGTTCTCGAATACTGGGGTGTGCGTTCGACGGGAGACGTCGGCCGCATGGTCTTCAATCTCATCGAAGCCGGGGTCTTCGGCCGCGCCGAGGATGATCGCATCGAGGATTTCGAAAACGGATTCAGTTTCGAAGAGGCCTTCCTCGCCCCCTTCCGTCCGGTCGAGCAGAAAAAAACCCGCCGCACCCCGCGCTCCCGCAAAGTCGCGCAGGAGACCAACTGACGCGGCCGGCCGCGCGCCGTCCCGCCATGCAGAACTTCCTGCCCGACTCCGACCCGGCCGCCGCCGCGCTGGCCCGCGGACGCACCATCACCCGCGTGCTGCCCAACGGCTTCACCGTGCTGATCGAGCCCGACCATTCCGCGCCGGTGGCCAGCGTGCAGGTCTGGGTGCAAAGCGGCAGCATCCACGAGGGCCAGTGGCTCGGCGCCGGCTTGTCCCACTTGCTCGAGCACATGATTTTCAAGGGCACGGAGAAGCGCGGCCCGAACGAAATCGCCCGCGCCGTGCAGGAAGCCGGCGGCTACGTCAACGCCTACACGTCTTTCGACCGCACGGTTTACTGGATCGACGTTCCGGCCGACGGCGCATGCACGGCGATGGAACTTCTCGCCGATGCCACGCTCAACTCCACTTTGCCCGCCGGGGAATTCGTCAAGGAACAGGAAGTCATCCGCCGCGAATTCGCCATGGGCTTCGACGACCCGAACCGCATGAGCACCGAACTCATGCTTTCCACGGCCTTCACCGCCAGTCCCTACCGGCATCCGATCATCGGACACCTCGAAGTGTTCAACCGACTGACCCGCGATGATCTCGTCGCCTATTATCGCGCGCGCTACACGCCGGAGAACATGTTCCTTGTTGTGACCGGAGACGTGGATCCGGCGGAAGTTTTTGCCGAGGCTGAAAAATGTTTCGGGTCCGCCCCCCGTCAGGCGCAACCGCCGCTTTACATCCCGCACGAGCCGCCGCAACTCGGACGTCGCGCGGTGCACGAGGAGTTCCAGACCGAACTGACCCGGTGTTCCATCGTCTGGCATATCCCGCCGGTCACCCATCCCGACACCGCGGCGCTCGACGTGCTGGCCACCGTGCTGGGCGGCGGACGCAGCACGCCCCTGCATCTGGAACTGCGCGAAAAACAAAATCTCGTCCACCACATCTCGTCTTACTCCTACATGGCCGGCGAAATGGGACTCTTCGGCATCGATTTTCTCTGCGAGCCGGAAAAGCGCACCGAGGCGGAGCGATCCGTGCGCGGGATCGTCGAGCGCTACCGCACGCAGACGGCCGCCGCGGAAGAAGTGACCAAGGCGCGCAAAAGCATTCTTGCGGACCAACTGAGCAATCTTTCCACCGCGCGCGGCCGCGCTTCCGACATCGGCGGAAGCTGGCTGCTGGCCCGCAATCCCGATCTCGGTTCGGAATACCTGGAGCAGGTCGGACGCGTCGAAGCATCCGACCTGCAACGCGTGGCGCAGCGCTACCTCGGGGAATCCCTGTCGACGGTCACATCCCTCAATCCGAAGGGCTCGCTGTCCCGCACGGCCGCAGCCGCCCCCGTCGCCGGTGCGCGGAAAATCGAAAAATTCACCCTGCCCAACGGACTGCGCGTTCTCGTCTGCGCGGACCACAAACTTCCCTTGGTCAACCTTGTTGCCGTTTTCCGCGGCGGACTGCTGGCCGAGAGCGCCGCAACCAACGGCGTCACCGCTCTTGCCGCCCGCACGCTCATCAAGGGCACAAAGAATCGCACAGCCGAACAACTCAATGACGAGATCGAGGCCGTGGGCGGACAAATCCGCGCGGACTCCGGCAACAACAGTTTCAGCGTCTCCGTCGAAGTGATGAAGCCCGACCTGCGACTCGGGATGGGGATCCTGTCCGACGTCTTGACCCATGCGCAGTTTCCGGACGAGGAAATCGCCCGCGAAAAAGAAGACCAGATCGCCTCCATCAAGGCGGAGGACGAACAGATCACCACGGTGGCGCGGCACGCCATGCGCCGGGCGGTTTTCGCAGATCACCCTTACGGACTGCGCTCCAACGGCACGGAAGAATCGGTCGAAGCCCTGACCCGCGAACAGTTGCTGGCTTTCCGCGACGAATGCGTCACAGCCAGGAACGGCATCCTGGCCATTTTCGGCGACATTTCCGTCGAGGAAGTCCGCTCGCTGACGGCGGAACTTTTCACCGCCTTGCCCGAAGGCAAACTGCTCATGACCGATCCGCCGGTGGCCGCCCCTCTCACCGCGCCCGCGGAGGTGGTGGTCAACGAGCCCAAGCAGCAGGCCGTGCTCATGGCCGGATTCCAGGGCGCAGACGCCCTTAGCCCCGATCGCGCCGCGCTGGAACTCATCGACACGGCGAGCAGCGACATGGCCTCGCGTTTTTTCCATCGCATCCGCGAGGAACTCGGACTGGCCTACTTCGTCGGCGCCTCGCAAATGATGGGTTTTGCCCCCGGCATCTTCACGTTCTACCTCGGCACCGACCCGGCCAAGGTCGATCACGTGCGCAAAAACTTCGACGAAGAAATCGCCTCGCTGGCGGCCGACGGGCTCACCGAGTCCGAACTTGCCCGGGCCAAGAAAAAATTGATCGGCAGCGAATCGATCAGAAACCAATCGCTCGAAGCCTTCGCCCACGTCGTCGCAGTGGACGAACTTTACGGCCTCGGGGCGGAGCACCACGCGCAGCGCGCGGCCGAAATCAACGCGGTCACTCTGGAGCAAGTGCGCGACGTGGCGCGGAAATATTTCCGCGATCCGTGCCG
>JAFMJK010000130.1 GCA_017853515.1 Chthoniobacterales bacterium
GCTCGCGTGTCCGCTGGAAAGGGAGCGGACGAGCGAGCCGCTCGTCCCTACCTCAGGTAACAAAGTCTAAAATCTTTTGGGACTTGGCGTAATACCAAACGCGAAAAGTGTTCAGACTTTTCGGAAGGGAAGGCGATCCGCACGCCTCCGCGGGAAAGGCAATGGTTCCCACTGGAGAACGGTGCCAGGAGGCCGAAAGCTTCACCAAGCCAGCTGCAGGCAAAAGTCAGTTCAGCTGCCGGGCTCGTCATTTCCGCCCTGCAACATTGTGGCGAGGCGCTTGTCGGGGCTGGAGCCGAGCTCGAGGGCTTTCTCGTAGTGGCGTTTGGCCAGCGCGATGGATGGCGGTTTGGCCGTGGCGTAAATCACCGCGAGATTGAAGTGCGCCTCGGCGTATTCGGGCCTCACCGTGATGGCGCGGCGCAAAGATTGCTCGGCCCTGCCGAATTCGCCGAGCTGGCTGGAGGCGACGCCGAGGTAGTTGAGCGTGATCGGATCGTCAGGCGAGGACGTGTTGGCGCGCTCGAGATAACCGACCGCGTCCTGGATGCGGTTTTGTTCGATCATGACCGCGCCGAGCGTGGTCAGGCTGAAGGCGTCGTTGGGATCGACCTTGACCGCTTTTTCCAGGGCGAGCTGCGCTGCGGTGAGTTTGCCTTGGCGGAACTGGGCAACGCCGAGGTTGGCCAGGGCTATGACATTCTCCGGCTGGGACTCGAGGAATTTTTGATAGAGCTCCTCGGCTTTGGTGAAGTTGCCTTTGACAAACTCCTCGCGCGCTTCGTTGACCAGTGCCATCAGCTCGGAGGAAATTTCCGTGTTGAGCGACTCCGCGGCGGCGGCGGCTTCCGTGGCGGGCGTGGGCCCGGCGCCGGCCTGCTCCGCGGCAACGGCGGGATCAACCGGCGTTGCCTCGGGCGAGGCAGGGATGGCTTCGCCTTCCGCGGCTTGTGATTTGTCCGGCGGTTTGATTGCCGAGACCTCCACGCTCATTTTGGCGGCGTCCGCGTCGAGCAGGGTGACGACGGGACGCTTGAGCATTTCCTGCTCGGCTTCGGAGAGTTCGAGGGTGGGCTTGGCCAGTTCGTTGATCTTGTCGTTGAGCGTGTCGGACTTGATTTCGAGACGCTGCATCTCTTCCTGGGCCAGGCGGTAGGCCTGCTCGCGGCGCGCCTGCTCGTTGATCTGGCGCATGATGATGCCGCGGAGAAGCTCGTTCTCCTGCTGCAGGAGTTTGGCGTCGGCGGCGGTCACTTCGCCCAGCTGGACCGCGGCGAGCGTCCCCGTCACACGGTCGTATTCCTTGAGCAGCTGGTCGTTGACCTCCTGCAGTTTGTCGAAACGTTCGCGGTCGTCTTTCAGTTGGCTCTGCGCGCCGGCCAGTTCGGTGCGCACTTTGTCGAGATCCTTCTGCAAACCGGCGACCATCTCGGCCTTGGTCGCCGCATCGGTCTCCATGCCGCTGATTTTCTCGGCGGCTTCGGTCAGTTTCAGTTCGAGTTGTTTGTTCGCTTCGATCAGCTCGGCATTTTTTTCCAGCGCGGTTTTGGCCTCGGCCGCTTCCTTCTGCGCGGTGTCGCGGGCGGCGACGAGTTCCGTGCGCTCGTTCTCGAGTTCGGTGACGCGGGCGGAGAGCGTGGACATTTCCTCGCGCACTTTCTCGGTTTCCTGACGCGCACCATCGCGTTCCGCGACGAGGGTTTCGCGTTCGGTCTCGAGTTCGCCGGTCCGTTTTTTCGCCGTTTCGGCCTCGGTTTTCACCGTCTCCAATTCCGACTTGGCGGCATCCGCCTCGGATTTCGCGGTCGCGACCTCCGCGGTGAGGTCTTCGATTTTCTTTCCGGTCTCGGCGGCCCCCACCTCGAGGGCTTCTTTCTCGGCTTTGACCGTATTCAGAGTTTCCTCGAGTTCCTTGGCGGCGCGCGAGAGGCGATCGACCTCGGCGCTCGCCTCGGCATCCTTGCCCTCGTCCGCCTCGGCGGTTTTCTCCAACTGGCGCAGGGATTCTTTGGTTTGTTCGAGCTCGGTCGCGATTTTCGATGCCTCGGCTTCGCCATCGCTCAACTGTTGCTCCAACGCCGCATTGCGATTTTGCGCCTCGGCCAACTGCGAACGCAGGGCGTCGAGTTCCCCGGAAGACGTTGCCGTGGACGGTGCAGCCTCAATGACCGGCGTCTGCGGGAAGGGAACGTCCGCCGCGGGTGCGGACGGCGTCTCTTCGCCCACGGAGATGGAAATGGTGGGACCGGCCGGCGCGGGCCCGACGCGCGATGGCTGGACCGGAGGCAAGGTTTCGTCCGCAGGCAAATCGGCGAGGTCCGGGGGTGGCCCGAGCGTGGCAGGGGCGGCCGCACCTTCGAGACGGACCAGCGCTTCCTGCGTTTTCTTGAGGCGGAAATCCACAATCATGGGCTGCCAGTCGGGGCTCCGCGATTTGATCTGTCCGAGCTGGGTGGCGACGAAGCGGAATTTGGCCGCGGCGTCTTTGGTCCGCCCCTCGCGCTCGAGATTCTCCGCTCTTTGGAATTCCTGATAGGCGGCGAAAAACTGGCCCGCGGGGTCGCCGTCCTGCGCGCGGACGGCAGAGGGAAGCAAAAGCACCGTGATGAGCGGCAGCAGCAATAACCGCGGTAAATTCATCGAGCCGTCCAGAATAAGGCCTCCAAGGGGAAAATCAATGGCGCTCACCGGAAGCTCGCGGTCGTTCCGGCACGGTTTGACAGGGTAAAGCGCCGGGGTTACTTTTTACGAATTGTGGCCGCGACGCCTTCGCGGTCGCCCATTATGGAGTCCCTGCTCGACAGGCATGTGCTGGTGCTGAACCGGCTCTGGCAGGCGGTCAACGTCTGCAGCGCCCGGCGCGCCTTTACTCTCCTTTACCAGGAACACGCCCAAGTCGTCTGGCGCGACGAGGAGAACAATTACCTGACGCACGACTTCCAAAGTTGGCACGACTTCTCGCAGAATTCGCCCGGCGCCGACATGGTCCACTCGGTGCGCTTCAACATCCGCGTTCCCACGGTCATCGTGTTGATCGCTTTCGACCGGCTTCCGAGCAAAGAAGTCAAATTCACGCGTCAGAACATTTACGAGCGCGACAATCACACCTGCCAATACTGCGCGCAGAAACTCGACCGCAACGAATTGAATCTCGACCACGTGCTCCCGCGGCAGCGGGGCGGACAAACCACGTGGGAAAACGTCGTCTGCTCGTGCATTCCCTGCAACACGCGGAAAGGAAACCGCCTGCCGCACGAGGCCAAGATGCAGCTGCTCAAGGAGCCGAAGCGTCCCCGCTGGCGCCCCTTCATCCACCTCACCTACTCGGCCCCGGTGCACGACACCTGGAGGCATTTTGTCGACGTGGGCTGCTGGAGCGTGGAATTGGGGGACTAGCGCCGCCCCTGCCTGTTCTTGCCTAAAAGAAAAGGCGAAGGGGCTCTGCCCGTCGGACGGGACAAGTCCGTCCCCGCGGGTTGCGGAACCACGCCGTGACAAAGAGACTTGCCCGGCGGTCGGGGCGGGTTTTTATTGGTAAGGATGAAACCGGCCCTGTTCCCCCTCGCCTTGCTCCTCACCGCCTCGTTCGCGCTGGCCGATATCCAACAGCCGCCCTCCTCCGAATGGGGTCCGACACGCAAGCTGGGCCGCGGTATCGGCAACATCTGCTATGGCATCACCGAGCTGCCCACCTCGATGGCTTCGGTGAACTACTTCGAGGGCAACAGCGCGGCCTTCAGTTACGGCATTGTCCGCGGGCTCGGCCGCTTCTTCGCCCGCTTGGGCTACGGACTCTACGACACGCTCCTCTTCCCCATCCCGACCTACAAAGGCACCTACGCCCCGCCTTACAAGAGCAACGTGCAGTGGATGTGGCGCGGGTATTCCGAGTTCCCGCCGGAGCTGATGTTCGAAACGCGCTACCCCTACGTCCGCAACGATCAGGAAGATCCCTGACATCTGGCTGTAGCGTCGCCGTCAACGACGACGGCCGTTTAGCGGCAACAACCGGCGGCGGGGACGCCGCCGCTACATGGGGCTGCTGTGCGGTTTGTAGCCGGCGACAAAAGACCGCCGGAAATCCCCGAAGGTTCCCGCCTCGAGCGCCGCGCGCACGCGCCGCATCAAACCGAGATAAAAATGCAGGTTGTGCAGGGTGATGAGACGCAAGCCCAGGATCTCCTCCGCCTTGACCAAGTGACGCAGGTAAGCGCGTGAAAAATTCGCGCACGCGTAGCAGTCACAGCCCGCCTCGATGGGCGCGGCGTCCAGAGTGAAGCAGGCATTCTTCAGATTGATCGTCCCCGTCTCGGTGAATGCGGTTCCATTGCGGGCAATGCGCGTGGGGAGCACGCAGTCGAACATGTCGATGCCGCGCGCGACCATCTCGACCATCTGCGGCGGCGTGCCCAGGCCCATGGCGTAGCGCGGACGATCCTGCGGCAGATGCGGCACGGCATACTCCACCGCCGCCATCATTTCCGGTTCCGGCTCGCCCACGCTGACTCCGCCCACCGCGTAGCCATCCCACCCCATCCCGACCAGCTCGCGCGCCGACTTCTCGCGCAGGTCCGCATAGGACGAGCCTTGGACGATTCCAAAAAGCAATGGCCGCTCGCCCGGGTCGTTGCGGCCGGCCCACCAATCGATGGAACGGCGCTCCCAGCGCAACGTCAGCTCCAAACTCTTCGCCGCCTGCTCATGCGTGCACGGATGCGGCGGACACTCGTCGAAGGCCATGACGATGTCCGATCCGAGCGCGTGCTGGATTTCCATCGAAGTTTCGGGACCGATAAAACACGGCGTGCCGTCGAGGTGGTTCTGGAAATGGGCACCCTCCTCGGTGATGCGACGCAGCTTGGCCAAGGAAAAAACCTGGAACCCGCCGCTGTCCGTGAGGATGGGGCCGTCCCATCCCGTAAATTTGTGCAGACCGCCCATTTTGCGGATCACCTCGAGCCCCGGGCGGACAAACAAATGGTAGGTGTTTCCGAGAATGATCTGCGCTTCGAGTTCGCGCAGTTCCCGCGGGCTGACCGCCTTGACCGTCCCCTGCGTCCCCACCGGCATGAAGATCGGCGTTTCGATGACGCCGCGTCTCGTGCGCAGACGTCCGCGCCGGGCGCGCGACGCCGCATCCGAGGCAAGAACCTCGAAATGTCCGCTCACGAAGCCAGTTCCCACGCCGTGCGTCCGCCGACGATCGTCCGCACCGCACGCCCGCGCAGATTCCATCCGTGGAACGGCGTGTTGCGCCCCTTCGAAGCGAACATGTCTTTGTCCACGGTCCAGGCCATCCCCGGATCGAGAATGGTGACATCGCCCGGCGCGCCCGGAGCCAGGGTTCCGCGGTCGAGTTTCAGCAACTTCGCGGGATTCGCGGTGAGCATGGCGACCAGGCGCGGCAAGTCGACGACCTGCCGGCGGTGCAACAACACTTCGCAAAAAATCCCCACCGCGGTCTCCAATCCGACGATACCGAACGGTGCGGCGGCGA
The DNA here is from genome assembly GCA_017853515.1 of Chthoniobacterales bacterium. GTDB lineage: Bacteria > Verrucomicrobiota > Verrucomicrobiia > Chthoniobacterales > JACTMZ01 > JACTMZ01. The sequence continues at coordinate 5,498 of JAFMJK010000130.1, forward strand.
ATTCCACTTCCTTTTCGTAGGCTGCGTGCGGCGCATGGTCGGTGGCGAGAATCTCGATCGTCCCGTCCGCAATTCCCCCGAGCAGAGCGTCGATGTCGGCCTGCTCGCGCAGCGGCGGATTCATTTTGAAGTTCGTGTCGTAACCGGCCAGCGCCTCGTCGGTCAGCGCGATGTGGTGCGGACACGCCTCCCCGCTGAGGCGCACGCCGCGGGAACGCGCCTCGCGCAGGAGACGCACACTTCCGGCCGAAGACAAATGCTGGCAATGGATCGGCGTGCCGGTTGCTTCGGCGAGCAAGGCGTTCCGTGCGACAATGATCTCCTCCGCCATGCGCGGCCAGCCGGCCAGCCCGAGCACCGTGCTCCAATAACCCTCGTGCATCATGGCCTCGGCGCCGGCCATCGCGGCATCCTGGCAGTGGTCGAGAATCGGCAGCCCGAACAATCCGCAGTATTCCGCGGCGCGCCGCATCACCTCGTGGTTCTGCACGCAGCGGCCGTCATCGGTCACCGCCACGATCCCGGCCTGGGCCATCGCTCCGATCGGGGCGAGTTGCTCGCCCGAGGAACCGGCCGTGATCGCCCCCGTGGTGAAAACATTGACCGCCCCGACCTGCGCCGCACGCTCTTCCATCCACGCGATGATCCCGGGATGATCGGCCACCGGGTTGGTGTTGGGCATGGCCACGACCGAGGTGAAACCGCCGGCCGCGGCCGCCTTTGTGCCGGTCTCGATGGTTTCCTTCGCGCCCTGCCCCGGCTCGCGAAGGTGCACGTGCATGTCGATGAACCCCGGACACACCACCAGCCCGCGCGCGTCGATCTCCGCGGCGCCAGCCGCGGGCGCGGCCACGAACTTGCCGTCGGCG
>JAFMJK010000131.1 GCA_017853515.1 Chthoniobacterales bacterium
TGCAGATTGAACAAGGCGCGCTCCGTGCTGCTGAATGGTGACACGGATTTGATCCGGGTGACCGATGTCGCTCTCGAGTTCGGTTTCAGCGAACTCGGTCGCTTTGCCGTGCGTTACCGCCAGATGTTCGGCGAGTCGCCGTCGGAAACATTGCGCCGGCACCGCAAGGAGGGTGTTTCTTTCTCCGCCTAGAGGCCGGCCCTGTTCAGGGTGAAGAAAACTCGCGTCGACCGGAGCGGATGGCACGGGAAAATTCCCTGTCGTCACGCGTGTGGCGGGCGACACGATTGATGTGTGCGCGGCGCTTGAGTTCCTCGAATGGAAGCCCGTCAGATCGAAGGAAGCCGCGCTCGTACAGCATCTCGTCACCTTTGCCGTTGATGAGCAAGCGCCAGTCGAGCGGCAGCTTCGGTCCGTGGTTGTTCATGCCGCGGATCGCCGTGGTGCAATTGCTCGTCACCGCATTGTACCAGCGCGGTCTCTCGTTCAGCGCATTGATCGTCTCGAGATAATCGAGAAGCCGGGCCCGTGCTCGTTCCGGGGTGGCCGTTGTGGCGTAAAGATAGATGTCCTCGCCGTTGCTCACCCGCCCGCCGAGGAAGTCGCGTTCGTCGCCCGCCAGCACGATCAATTCGTATTGGCGGAAAAATCCTCCTAGCGCGGAATAGACCTCGTCCTTCTCCCGTCGCGTCTCGATGGAAAAGGCCAGCGGCGGTGCGCTCTTGAAGCGGAAGATGACGATCGGGTGCGCCAGCCACGGAGAGCCCCAGTAATTGATCGCCAGGTCCATACCCTCGAGGTCGGCCAGATCGTAGGTGCGCGTTTCCCAGCGCGGCAACGCATCGCCTGCCTCCGGATAATCGAAATTGCGCAGGTTGCTGATCCTGACTTTGTCGCCCTCGATCTCGGCCCGGGGCAGGCGCGAGTATTCGATCGACCACTCGCGTTCATGCGATGGCGCGAGTGTCAGCCACCAGACCAGCACAACGGCGAAGCCGATGATTGGCACGAAGCTCGCGTGTCGGGCGCGGCGGAGAACAAAAAGGGCCGCAACCATGGCGGCGAGGAATCCACATGCTGCGGCGGGCGCCGCATCGAACCACAGCGCACCGAAGGCCCAGAGCGCGAGAACGACGCCGGACGCTGTGAGCAAAAGACTCCGGATCATGTTCACCGTGCTTCCGGCTTCCTGGGTGCGGCCGACGGCATCGCCTCAAGAGGGATTGGCGAGGAAATCGTCGGCCAACGACTTCACCGCTTCGAGGCCGCGTCCGTGCAGGCGTCCAACGCCCTCGAGTCTTCCGACGCGGCGGCACCACATTCCCGCACGGGCCACCGGATGATAAATTACCGTGATGCCGGGTTCGGGTTCGGCGCGCAGAAAAGTGTCGGCCGCGTGCTGGTCGACGAATTCATGGAACGGCTTGAACCAAGGATGCGATTGGCGGTCGGTGAAGACTTCGTCGATGAATGCGCGAACTTCCGCCGCGTCGACGCGGCGCAGTGTTCTCCGCACTGCTTCGCGCCGCTCGGCAAAGGCGGCATCCGGGTCGTAGGTGTCCATGGTGCTTTGCTCCTGCGAACTGTTCCACCCGGCCGAAGTCTGCGCAAGAGCCCTGTTCAGAACTTGAAGATCAGCCCGGCAAACACGCCCGGCATGTTCACATTGTAGAGGAAGTTGTCCTTGTTGTAGTCGATGTACATGTAGCGGTAGCCCGCCTCGAGGGCGATGTTGCGCGAGAAGTTCACACCGAGCGTGGCCTGCGTGTTCCAGGTGATCTGCGAACCCGCGCCGAATCCACCCGCATCGGCTTGCGCCGCGGCGAAAAACCAGCGCGAGAAATTGACCTGTCCCCGCAGGCCGACAATCGGGTCGATCCACCAGCGGCTCTGCTCCACGTTGCGCGGCAGTTTTTCCTCGATGCGGTCGGAGAGTTCATCCACGCCAAGTTGCTTCGCTTGCTGCAGGGTGGAAGGCGGGACGTTCTTCAATCCGGGATATTTGGCCAGGAGCTGCGACCCGAACTTGGTGATGGCCCGGTCGATGATCCCTTCGCTCAAGGCCTCGACCCCCGCGCGGTTGATCCGTGCCGAGGCGGACGCACCGAGGTAATTGTAGCGTCCTCCGGCATAGAGATCGACGAAGTAGCGTTTGTCGTCGATGACCCGGTAGGCGACGGCCACGGTCACCATGCTCTGCTGCGATTTGACCTTGATGTCGTCGTAAATGGCATCGTTGGGATCCGAGTCCATGGAGAATTGGGCGAAGAATCCGTCGCCGAGAAAACCCCAGCGGCCTTTGCGCACTTCCCCGCGCAGGAAAAATCCCCAGTCGAGTTTCTTGAGAATGTCGATCGGGCTTTGCTTCACCTCGGCCACCGGCAGATCCTTGATGCCGATGTTTCCGTAGAGACCGGGCGACCAGCCGTAAGGCTCGATCATGAACGTCCACGCGTTCGCGTCCTTGCCCGGGACCAACTCGAACGGCTGCACGGGCCGCACCACGCGGTCTTGGAGCCACAGGCTGACGGAGTTGTCCAATGTGCGCCCCTGCGTTTCCGGCGCTGATTCTCCGGCTGCAGTGAGTGCGCTGCATGAAAAAACCAGCGCGATGAAGCAGATAATGATCCGGCCCGGACCATGCTGGGAAGGTCGCCAGATGTGGTTGCCGCGAGGTGAGATCATGGGGTGCGATTCAGGTAGTATGGCGGGGGCCGGGCAGCGGGATCTGCGTTCAGGCGCGGACTCTTAACAGCTTCCGGAGCCAAGGCTATGCAGAAACCGAAAAATGTAGCCGCAACGACTCCTCTGGTGTCAATGCGCCGCATCTGAAACGGAGGCAACTTTTGAACGGCGGCGGGTCCGGCGTTGTCGGAACGTATGCCGTTATGCAACTCACCAGTGTCGTCGTATCCGCCCATCCCGGAATAAATGCCGCCGTCGCGGCGCGCCTCGTCGGGGCCGTCCAGAAAACACGATCCATCGTGCTTTTGCGCTGCGGCGAGCGCATGGCCAACGCGGGCAACATCCTGAGCGTCCTCGCGCTGTGCGCGGCGATGGGAACCACGGTGGAAGTCCAAGCCTGCGGCGAAGACGAGACTCTTGCGGCGAAGACTGTAGAGCGCATCTTGTCGGAGCCCGCCTGTTGATCTCATGCCGCGGACAGGCGGCAGGCGTGCGCGCTGAATCCCGCGCCGAAGGATACCATCCACCAATCTGCTCCCGGCGAGGGCAAGCTCGTCAGCCGCGCTTGCTCCAAGGCGAAAAGAACCGACGGACTGCTCATGTTTCCGTGTTGCCGCAGCACCTCGCGGGTTTCGTCCAATCGGACGCCCGGCAGTTCGCTCTCGATGGCCTCGATCACATCGCGTCCTCCGGCGTGCGAGAGCACACGAGCAACCGGGTTTTTCCCGTCGGCTTCACGGTAGAGCTGACCGACGGCCTTTGCCGCCAGGCGCGGAACGGTCGGATGAAGCAGGTTGCGCAGTTTTCCCTCGCGCTGTTCGAAGCGGATGAGATCGCGGTGCTCCGGTTGGTGCAGCGAGGAGAAGTCGTGGCAGCGCAAGGCGCTGTCTTTCTTTTCTCCCCGCCAAACCGTCGCCGCCGCACCGTCGCCGAAAAGGCACGCGCTGACCACGACGCCCGGGTCATTGTCCAAATAAAACGCGGCCGAGCAGATTTCGACGGAGACGCAGGCCACATTGAGCCGGGGGTCGGCCGCGAGGACGGACGCCGCCGCCCGCAGCGCCGGAACGGCCGCGCCGCAACCCAGACCGACGATATCTTGCAGCCACGCGTCGCCGCGCAACCCGAGCGACTCGGCGACGTAGCTGCTCACGCCCGGACACAAATATCCGGTGCACGTCGTGACGATGAGGACATCCAATTCGCCGGGGGTCAGTCCCGCCTCCTCGAGGGCGCGGGCCAAAGCGCGTCCGGCCAAGTCCGGCGCGGCGGCGCGAAATTCCTCGTTGAGTCCGTCCGCATCGAGCCGGAAAAGTTTTTGCGGATCGTGCAGGGCAAATTGCCGGCATGCGATGCCGGAGTCCCCGCGAAGAACGGCCTGCAGGGTCAGGCGCGAGCGCCGATCGAGACGTGCGATCGTCTCGGGGGAAGCCCGCACCAAGTCGAGGCACTCTCTTTGCGTGAACGAGTGCGGCGGCGTGGCCGTGGCGAGGGCGCGGAGATACATCGGCGCCTCAGTGCATCACGCGGTAAAGCAGACCAACAGGCAAAAGACTCCTCCGGTGGAGAGCCCGGGCGAAGCGCCGCGCGCGGGCGTCGAGAAGAATCGGATGCAAGGCGCGCGCCGTGCGCACACGCCAACCGAACCGCCGACTTTGACGGCGGTGCGCCGATGCCTTGGCTGCCTCCCATTCGCTCTCGCCGCGCGCCCAAGCCAGAAGCGGATCGAGTGCGGTCGTCGCGCTCTGCAACGCGATGGTCATGCCATGGCCCGTGAACGGCGGAATGAGCGCACTGCGGTCGCCGATGCGAAAAGTGTCATCCGTCACGGTGTCGCCATAGTCGAGCCCCGCCACCGCGCAAAAGGAATCGGCCACCGGCTCGGCTCTCATCAAGCGGTCCGAAAGATCGCCGAATCCCGCCTGACCGGCCATCTCGGCGAAGGGAGCATGCAGATCGCATGAACCGCGCGGGAGGAGACCGCAGACATTGACCGTTTCTTTGTCGATGCGGGTGAGGCCGATGTATCCGCGGCGGCCGAAGTGAACTTCGAGATCGTTGCGCAATTCGAGATCGTGGAAATGCTGTTTGACCCCGACCCAGCGTGAGGACGAGCAGGGACGCCTTCCGCAGGCCAGGACGCGTCCGGGGTTGTCGTCGCAGTCGCCGCGCACGCCTGTCCGAAGCTCTCCTCCGAGGCGGAGGAAAGTCGAAGCCATTTCCTGATCCAGCAAGTGGCGGCTCACGCACAGCGCCGGCTCCTCAAGACGATGGGTGATCAGGGCCTTGCCGTCCTCGCACCAAGTCACGCCTCGGGCGGGAAGGGCGCGGCGAAGAACGGTGTCGAGCTGCAGCGTTTGCCGCGTGGCAGGGTCGAGCGAGGTGATGAACTCGCCGCAAACGCGGTGGCGCGGGTAGTCTCCTGCTTCGAGAATGGTCACCGGCACGCCGCGAGCGCGCAGGGCGATGCCAAGTCCGAGGCCGGCGAGGCCCCCGCCGACAATTTCAACGGCACGCATTCGCCAGTTGTGCGGGAGAAACGTCGAGCGCCGGATATTTTTCCCAGCCCCTCAGATCGAAGTGCCACCATTCGGTCGGGTAGCCGACAAAGCCATGCCTTGTCATGACGTCCTCGAGGAGTTGGCGGTTGCGGCGCTCCTCGGCCGTTCCCCCGCGGTAATCGCGGTGGGCGCGTTCGGTGAAATCGTCGAAGTCGCTCGGCATGGGCAACTCGCGGCCGCGTTGGTCGATCAGGGTGACATCGACCGCGGTGCCGCGCGTGTGGCGGCCTTTGTTTTTCGCCGGGTTGGAAACGTAGCGCTCGTCGCGGATGAGGTTCCACATCTTCTGCTGGACGGACAGCGGCCGGTAGGCGTCCCAAACCTTGAGGCCGAGTCCTCGTTTTTGCAGGTCGCGCTGCACACGGGCGAGGGCGCGCGCCGTATCGCGGTGCAGGAAAACGCGCGGGAGCGGATAGAGCACAGTCCCCGTGAAGTTGTGGCGCGTAGCGTAGCGGACCTCGGGCAAGCAGGGAGGCTGCACGGTCTCCAGCGGAACCAAGTCGGCCTCCGGTGGCGCGGCCTGCGCGTTCGCAAGGGTCGCGAGGATGATGGCAACGAGGAAGCGCAGGGGAAAACGCATGACCATGTGGCATCATTGCGCTTGTCGGACGCCGGAGGAAGTCCGGAGACTGCATGCCATGGATCCGCACCGCCGCCCCGGCCGCCGGCGACGCCGCAAGCGCGTCCGCGACAACGATGCGCTCCGCAAGTGGGCCAAGGATGATGGGCCCGCCGGCGACGAAAAAGAGCAAGCAAACATAGGTCTTTTGCTCGCCGTGATCACCGGCCTGATCCTGTTATTTTGCCTCCACTACATTATGAAGGAGATGACCTACGAGCCGCCACTCTGAGCGGGCTGACCTCATTTTGATCGTGGGGTGGATCGCGATGTTCCTATCGCGATTTGCAGACGGAGATATCGCGCGGGGACGGCGCGATCCACCTTTCCAATCGTCCAGCAGCTTTTTGCGATCGGTCTTATGCTATGCGCCCGACACACAGCGTGGCGCTGAAGGGAAGCAAGACCAAGGGTGCGCCGGGCTCCAAGGCAGGCTCG
>JAFMJK010000132.1 GCA_017853515.1 Chthoniobacterales bacterium
AGCGCGGCAGCCAAGGTGGATTCATTCTCGAGGACTTCTTTAATTCCGCGGAGTTAGAAAAGAGGAAGTTGGCAGATGGCGGTAGTCAGATGGCAGGAGACGGAAAGTCAAAGAGACCAAGAGACTAAAAGACCAAGAGGTCGGAGGGCGTAATCCGGTTTGCGGGGGTCTCGCGCACGTGGTAAATAAGCTTCATGCGTGCATCGCTCGCTCCTGAGAACGTCATCGCCCGCGATCCAAAGGTCTGCGGGGGACAACCCGTAGTCAAAGGGACGAGGGTAACCCTGCGCACTGTATTGGCTACTCTGGCCGAGGGCGCTTCGGTGGAAGAAGTGGTGAAGGCATTTCCGTCTTTGCAGCCTTCTGATGTCCGTGCGGTCATCGCTTACGCAGCCGCTTCCGCCGAGGAAGATCTGCCCGTGGCCGGTGTGCCCGCGGGCCTGTGAAGATCAAGCTCGACGAGAATTTACCGGCTTCGCTTGTCGGGATTCTTGCACGCCTCGGACACGATGCCGACACGGTGGTCGACGAAGGTTTGAAGGGTGAACCTGATGAAGTTGTTTGGCCGGCTGCGCAGAATGATGGTCGCTTCCTTGTGACTCAGGACTTGGATTTTTCCGACATCCGGAAGTTTGTCCCCGGAACACACCGCGGACTGATGTTGGTGCGCCTTCGCATGCCAAGCCAGTCGATGCTCGAGCACCGCGTAAGCGAAGCCTTTGCGGAAATGGAGTCCAACGATGCCTGGGTCGGTGCTTTTGTTGTGGTCTCAGATCGCAAAGTGCGGGTCACGCTGCCGTCCGTCTGATCGGCGCGAATCCGGTTTGTGGGGCATGAACCCGTGAGTTAAGATGCGCCCATGAGAACGCTGGAGGAGATCAAGCAAGCCATTGAAAAGCTTCCTAGAGAGGAGTTCTTTGAACTGGCTCGCAGACTTTCGGCACGCTACCCGGAGCTTTGGCAAGAGCAAGTTGGCAGTGGACAGATGTCGGTAGTCAGTAGACGGAGGACGGGGAACAGGAGTCGGAGGACAGAAGACGGAGAGTCAAAGAGCCGGAGCGCAGCGAACCGGAGATAGCCCCAAGGCAAACGGCGTGAGGCCCGCACGTGCGGGACGAGGGCAACGTTGGCAGATGGCGGTGGGCAGGAGACGGAGAGTCAAAGAGCCGGAGCGAAGCGGAGACAGGTCGCCACTGCGACCAAAAAGACGAAAAGACCAAAAGGTTAAAGGTGCGAAGGTAAAAGGTGAAAAGTCGGCAGCCGACAGTTGGCAGGAGTCAGGTAACAGAGGACGGAGGACAGAGGACGGAGGACAGAGGTCAGAGGACAAAGATCAGAGGCGTAATCCGGTTTGCGGGGGTCTCGCGCACGTGGTAAATAAGCTTCGTGCCTGCAACACTCGCTCCTGAGAACGTCATCGCCCGCGATCCAAAGGTCTGCGGGGGACAACCCGTAGTCAAAGGGACGAGGGTAACCCTGCGCACTGTATTGGCTACTCTGGCCGAGGGCGCTTCGGTGGAAGAAGTGGTGAAGGCATTTCCGTCTTTGCAGCCTTCTGATGTCCGTGCGGTCATCGCTTACGCAGCCGCTTCCGCCGAGGAAGATCTGCCCGTGGCCGGTGTGCCCGCGGGCCTGTGAAGATCAAGCTCGACGAGAATTTACCGGCTTCGCTTGTCGGGATTCTTGCACGCCTCGGACACGATGCCGACACGGTGGTCGACGAAGGTTTGAAGGGTGAACCTGATGAAGTTGTTTGGCCGGCTGCGCAGAATGATGGTCGCTTCCTTGTGACTCAGGACTTGGATTTTTCCGACATCCGGAAGTTTGTCCCCGGAACACACCGCGGACTGATGTTGGTGCGCCTTCGCATGCCAAGCCAGTCGATGCTCGAGCACCGCGTAAGCGAAGCCTTTGCGGAAATGGAGTCCAACGATGCCTGGGTCGGTGCTTTTGTTGTGGTCTCAGATCGCAAAGTGCGGGTCACGCTGCCGTCCGTCTGATCGGCGCGAATCCGGTTTGTGGGGCATGAACCCGTGAGTTAAGATGCGCCCATGAGAACGCTGGAGGAGATCAAGCAAGCCATTGAAAAGCTTCCTAGAGAGGAGTTCTTTGAACTGGCTCGCAGACTTTCGGCACGCTACCCGGAGCTTTGGCAAGAGCAAGTTGGCAGTGGGCAGATGTCGGTAGTCAGTAAACAGAGGTCAGCTGACAGACTAAAAGACGAAGAGCCGAAGCGAGCCGTGACGTGTGAAAAGTGAAAGGGTCAGGCTGGCGTGAGACGGAGGACACAGCGGGGGTGCGGCTTGAGTCTGCTAAGGACCCTGCTACCTTTGCAGCTATGGCCACTACAACATTGATTCAAGCCGAGTTGCCGCCCGAATTGACGGATCGTGCGCGATCTTTTGTCGAAGAAGGTTGGGCGGCAGACATGAACGAGTTGCTGGCCGAGGCTCTGCGCCGTTTCCTCGAGTCCCACAGCGGGGACCTGACCGAAGCTATGATCCAGGAAGATGTAAATTGGGGCCTGCATGGCAAAGGCTGAGGGTTTTGCCAGGGTTGTTGTCTGTGACGCGGGTCCGTTGATCCATCTGGACGAACTGGGCTCCCTCGATCTACTCGGGGATTTTCCCGAGGTGCTTGTTCCCGAAGCCGTCTGGCGCGAAGTGTTGAAACACCGGCCGTCGGCATTGGAAATGAAGTCTGTGGTTTTGGTGCGCATCGCGCCTTCAGGCGAGCAAACGACGCCTTTGTTGCGCGGTCTTTTCGAAACGATGAGCCTGCATCGTGGCGAGCAGGAAGCCTTGGCCCTTGCCACGAAACACGAGGATTCTCTTCTTCTCACCGATGACACAGCGGCAAGACTGGCCGCGGGCGTCCTCGGTCTCGGTGTTCATGGCACGATCGGCATCTTGATCCGTTCCATCCGTCGGACCCAGCGCACCAAGGAACAAGTGCTCGACCTGCTTCGCGCGATTCCCGCCAAGTCAACGCTTCACCTCAATCGCTCGTTCCTTGCGAAGATCATCGATCAAGTCGAGGGCGAGGGCTGACGATGTGGCGCTGGCGAGGACGTTGGTGTCGAATATGACCAACTCTTTCCGCCACTGAGGATCATTTGACGATAACGATCTCGGTGGATTCGCCGAGCTCGCGCAGGCGGTGTTGCAGGGCGGTGAGGACTTCGCGGCCTTCGGCGTTGACGAAATGCCAATCCGCTCCGGGCATGGTGCCGTAGTAGAACTTCAAGTCGCCGAGCGGATCGCCGGTGCCGGTGCCGTTGGACAGCGGGAGCGCATCCAAGTAATGCAAGGCACGGGCCTCGGGTGAATCGTAAACGGCGTAGGAACCTTCGAGGTAGTTCTCCCAAATCCGGTCATCGACCTGATCGTCGAGGAAATGCAGATGGCGGTAGGCATAGCGGAGGTTGTCGCGGTCGAAATAGAATGCGCCCTCGTCACGCAACCATTTGCGCACGTCCACGTGGTCGTCGGGATCGAGGTAAAGGTGATCACTGAAGTATTCGCGCCAAGTGAACGGCGACGGCAATTCGTCCGTGCGGCCGTTGAGCGCGAACTGGAAGTGATAGTCCTGATCGACGGCGTAGAGAATGTTGCGCGCGGACTCCGGCGGATCGATGAAGATGCCGCCGGTCGTTTTCTCGTAATCGGCCGCGCGGCGCAGCAACCACGACGGCACAAAACACGATCCGACCGCCGCCGCTCCGGTGATGAGAAAGTTGCGGCGAGTGATCTTGCTCACGCGGCCTCCGCTTGAAGTGACGGGTGGCAAGTGACGAGTGACGAGTGAGAGGGCAAACTAAAAGACCAAGAGACAAATAGAGTAGTCAGTCGGCAGATGGCGGTAGTCAGATGGCAGTAGTCAGTAGACAGAGTTCGGAGGGTAGAATCCGGTTTGCGGGGGTCGCAGGTGTCGGGTATGGTTCCGGCATGAGCGAGTTGATCTTCATGGTCGAGGAAGCGCCGGAAGGCGGTTTCACGGCGCGCGCTTTGGGAGAAGCCATCTTCACCGAGGCGGACTCGATGGAGGATCTCCGCAAGCAGGTGGCCGATGCGGTGCAGTGCCACTTTGAATCCGGGAAAGCTCCCCGGGTTGTGCGCTTGCACATCGTGAAGGAAGAGATCCTCGCAGCCTGAAGTTTTCGCCGTCATGAGATTGCCCCGCGATCTGGACGGTGATGATTTGGTCAAAGCCTTGCGCTCATGTGGGTATGAGCTGACGCGACAAACCGGCAGCCACATGCGGCTGACTACCTCGGTGAACGGCGAACACCATGTCACCGTGCCGAAGCACAGCCCGCTGCGCGTGGGAACTCTGTCCGGAATATTGTCCGATGTGGCGGCACACCTTGGTGAGACGCGCGACGAGTTGGCCGCGAGGATATTCAAATAACTCACGCGGCCTCCTTTCGGAGCGCTTGGCTCCATGCTCCACGCTCCCAGCTCCTGCCTTCCTGCTCCTCGCCCCATGCGCCGAGCAGGGCATCGCGACGTGCCCTTGCGAGACCCACGTTTTTCGTTTCCAGCGGCAGACGCAGCCGCTGCTTGGTGTAGTCGGGACGGTGCACGGTGGCGTGAAGCCACCAGGTGCCGTTGTTCCACCAGAGATGGTGGTTGGGGTTCCGGGGATGCGTGCGCAGGGAGAGTGCGCTGCCTTGCGGTAACGCCGCGAGTGCGGCGGGGATGTTTTTGCTCATTTGTGCGTTTCCTCAAACGCACCAAGGGAGATTTTGCTTTCCGGTCGATCCGATCGACCAGCGCATTGGCACGGGAAAGACTCGCTCTCCCGCACCAAGCCACCGTGGGTTCTCCTCCTCGGTTGGCAGCCCCGCCTTTTACGGCAGGACGTTCTTGATGCTGCTGAATTCAATACACCAAAGGGGCGGGGCACTCAAACGCCTAATGCGTCATAGCGCCGGCCCTGTATTCATGCGGCTCGGCGCGGGGCGTAGGCGACCAAATCGCGCGCTGGACTTGCCGCCGTTGGCTGCTGGAATAATGCCTCCACCGTGCTCTCACGGCGTTTGCCATGCCCGCAACTTCGTCACGTCTGCAAGGTTTCACCGAATCGGTCATCCGCGGAATGACGCGTCTGGCCAACGAGCACGGGGCGATCAATCTCTCGCAGGGTTTTCCCGACTTCGATCCACCGGAGGAATTGCTCGATGCGCTGGAGCGGGCCGTGCGCGGTCCGCACCATCAATACGCGATCACCTGGGGCGCACCGAGGTTCCGCTCGGCTCTCTCGCGCAAGATCCGAAACTTCTCGGGTGTCGAGGTGGATCCCGAATCGAACTTGGTGGTCACCTGCGGCAGCACCGAGGCGATGATGGTGGCGATGATGACAGCCTGTGATCCGGGGGACCGGGTGGTGGTCTTCTCGCCGTTCTACGAGAACTACGCGGCGGACGCGATTCTCTCCGGCGCCCAGCCGGTGTATGTGCCGTTGCGTCCGCCGGATTTCGCCTTCGACCGGGAGGAATTGCGCGCCGCTTTCGCCGGAGGCGCCAAGGCCATCGTGGTGTGCAACCCTTCGAACCCGACGGGCAAGGTGTTCACGCGCGAGGAGTTGGAATTCATCCTGAAAGTCGCCGCGGAGCACGATGCCTACGTGATCACCGACGAACCTTACGAGCACATCGTGTTTGACCCGCATCGGCATACTTATGCGTCGGCATTGCCGGGTGCGGAGGAACGCGTGGTGGTCTGCAATTCGTTGTCGAAGACGTATTCGATCACCGGTTGGCGCTTGGGTTACGTGCAGGCGTGTCCGGAGTTCATCGCACAGGCGCGCAAAGTGCATGACTTCCTCACCGTGGGGGCGGCGGCCCCGCTGCAGGAAGCTGCGGTCGCCGGGTTGGAGTTGCCGGATGCCTACTACGAGAGCCTGCGCGGAATGTATGCGCGCAAGCGTTCGCTTTTCCTGGAATGCCTGCGGGCCACGGGGCTGGACTTCACCGAGCCCCAGGGTGCGTATTATGTCATGGTGGACATCTCACCGCTCGGATTCGCCACCGACACGGAGGCCGCGGAGTGGATGGTGCGGGAGATCGGCGTGGCCGGCGTGCCGGGCTCGAGCTTTTTCCGCGAGCCGGAACAACGATACATCCGCTTTCACTTCGCCAAGCGGGAGGAAACCCTGCTGGCGGCGGGGGAACGGCTGGCAAAATTGCGCCGAGGGTAAGCCGTCGGCGTGCGGATCATAAGGCGCGCAGGCGCCAGGTCAGGATGTGGGCGATGCCGAGGAGCAGCACGAATACCGCGCCGCCAACCAA
>JAFMJK010000133.1 GCA_017853515.1 Chthoniobacterales bacterium
CTGGGTGCACCACTCGCCGTGTCCGCCGTATTCGTTCCGCGGTTTGCGCGGTTGACCGCGCTGGTGCTCGCCTTGGGCGCGGCGGGTGCGGTGGTCGCCGTGCAGACCGGCGAGCGCGAGAAGCGCGACGAGATCGCGGTGCCTGAGGGCGAGGGGCGTGTCGTCCTGCGGGACCACGAAAACCACGGGGAGTCGGCCCGCAACGCGGCGCTGGCGGCCGCGGCGCTGGCCATACCCGCTGCCGCATCCCGAACTTTTTCCCTCCGTCGCGCCGCGGTGCTGTTCGCCTCCGCAGCCGCACTCGCTGCTCTGCTGGCAGCCTGGCAGGTGGCCGCGGCGGGCCATACCGGCGGGAGGCTCGTCTACCTGTACGGCGTCGGGCTGAGATTCTGACCGCGGTTCAGAGAAGCTCTTTGTGGTATTTCTCGCGCAGGGCGTAGGACTCCTCGATCGCCGCTTCGGCCGTTCCGATTTCGTCTGTCTCTATCGCTTTCTTCAGCGCTCGGAACTGGAGGAGAAGGGCATCCATGCCTTCATGGTATAGAGACATGTATTTCTCGAGTTCCTCCCCAGTGCGTTCTCCCGCCGATTCCGGCTGCATACCCCGCGCTTTGGTCGCGGCTTCAATCAGCTTGTCGGCGAGTCCGAGCGAGGAGTCCCTCGACTCCGGATTGTCGAATTGACGCGAGAGCTTCTTCAGATCCCTCGAGACTTGCTCCAGAAGAAGGTCGACAGGGGATGGTTGATCCTCCTCTTCCGCGGGAAGGTCCGGAACAAAGACTGCCAAGCAAAGCAGCGCGGCAGTGACTCGGAATATGCTCATCCGGGCAGACTATGACGTGCCGTGGTTGGTGTCAAAAAAGCTCCGGTGACTTGTCTCATGGAGTCACTGCGTTTGCTGAAGTTCGGCCAGCACGGCTTCGGCCGTTTGGCGGTGGGTGAGGGCGCTGGAGTCTATGCGGACGGTGGCGACTTCGCGGTAGAGGGGTTCGCGGGCGCGGTAAAGTTCCTCGACGGTGCCGCGCGGGTCTTTGGTTTGAAGCAGCGGGCGCTTGCTGTGTCTCACCCGTTGGTAGAGTTGATCGGTGCCGGCATCGAGCCAGACAACCGGCCCGATCTGCGGCAGGCAGGCGCGGTTATTCGCCACTGTGACGACGCCACCGCCCGTGGCGACGATCAGTCCGATCCGTCCGACGAGGCTTTGCAGGACTTTGGTCTCGAGCGCACGGAAATGCTCCTCCCCGTGCTGCTTGAAAATCGCGTTGATGGATTGTCCGGCTTCCTGCGCAACGAGCGTGTCGGTGTCGACCAAGGCAAAACCGGTCAGCGAGGACAGGATGCGCCCAACGCTTGATTTGCCGGATCCCATGAATCCGACGAGGACCAAGTTGCGAAACACCGCTAGATTCTCGTCACGTTGAGGGCTTTCGGTCCGCGCTCGCTCGGGGACAGTTCGAATTCGACGCTGTCTCCCTCTTCGAGCGTTTTGAAACCGTCGATGCGGATTTCCGAATAGTGCACGAAGATGTCGGAGTCGCCGCCTTCGGGATCAGCGATGAACCCGAAGCCCTTCTTGTTGTTGAACCATTTGACTTTTCCTCGGGGCATGCAGACGGGGGAGGTTCTGACGCGATACTCTGCGCCCAAAGCTTCTTATGGCGGGGCAGCGGAAAACCGTCAATTGCATATTGGAAAAATACCGCCCTGCGGGCATGATGCGGGCACGGATGAAGCGAGCAAAACGGGTGCAAATCGGCGTCGTGATGGGCAGCAAGTCGGATTGGGAGGTCATGAAGTCCGCGGCGCAAACTCTTAAGCAACTGGGTATTGCGCACGAGACAAAGGTCGTCTCGGCCCACCGCACACCGGACCTCATGGCGGCTTACGCCAAGAAAGCCAAGGCCCGCGGGCTGCGGGCAATCATCGCCGGCGCGGGCGGCGCGGCGCACTTGCCGGGCATGCTCGCCGCCCAAACCTCCGTGCCGGTGCTGGGCGTGCCCGTGCCGGCGGGCGCGCTGAAAGGGATCGATTCGCTGCTCTCCATCGTGCAAATGCCAGGCGGTATCCCCGTGGCCACCTTTTCCATCGGCGCGTCCGGCGCGAAGAATGCCGCGCTTTTCGCCGCGGCCATGCTCGCTGCGGACGATGCGAAGCTGGCCTTGCGTTTGGAAAAATTTCGCATGGCGCAATCGCGCGAAGCGGAGAAGTCCGTCCTGCCGCGCGCATGACCACGCGTGTTTTTCCCGCGTTCGACGCGGGACAAATCCCCGCCGCGGCCGGGGAGGCGGCGCGACTTTTGCGCGCGGGGGAAGTTGTCGCGCTGCCGACCGAAACGGTCTACGGGCTGGCCTGCGACGCGCTCAACGCCGATGCAGCGGCGAAAGTTTTCGCGGCGAAAGAACGTCCGTCCTTCGATCCCCTCATCGTTCACGTGGCGGGCGCCCACTGGATCGAAACTCTTTCGCCGGTTGCCGGTCGCGCCGAAGCACTCGCCCGCAAACTGGCCGGAGCTTTCTGGCCGGGACCGCTCACCATGGTGCTCCCGGCGAAGGATCTCGTGCCCGACTTGGTGCGATCGGGGTTGCCGACCGTCGCCTTGCGCTGCAGCGCGCATCCCGTCATGGCAGCCGTGGTGGAAGAACTGGGGCGCCCGCTCGCCGCGCCCAGCGCCAACCGTTTCGGCCGCATCAGTCCGGTCACCGCGCAGGATGTCGTCGAAGAATTGGGAGAACGCATTCCC
Source organism: Chthoniobacterales bacterium (assembly GCA_017853515.1). Classification (GTDB taxonomy): domain Bacteria; phylum Verrucomicrobiota; class Verrucomicrobiia; order Chthoniobacterales; family JACTMZ01; genus JACTMZ01. The sequence continues at coordinate 2,741 of JAFMJK010000133.1, forward strand.
CTGGTTCTCGATGGCGGACCATGCCGGCACGGACTCGAGTCCACCATCGTCGCCGTGGAGGAAAAACGCCTTGTTCTGCTGCGGCCGGGACCAGTGACGAGCGAGGAACTGGAAAAATTCGCGCCGCTCGAGGCGGCCGAAAAGCGCGATGCCATCGCCGCGCCGGGCATGCTGGAAAGTCATTACGCGCCGCGGACCCCGTTGCGCCTGTGGAAAGAGGTTGCGGGGTTGCCGTCCGACTCGCACGACAGCGGTCTGCTGGCCTTCGGTGCGGTCGGACCGGGCTTCGCCAAGGTGGAAGTGTTGCCGTCCGACGCCGTCGACGCCGCGCCGCTCTTTTTCGCCGCGTTGCGCCGCCTCGATGCCGCGGGGGTGAAGCGCATCTACGCGCGGCAGATCCCCGAATCGGGACTGGGCAGAGCGATCATGGATCGTTTACGCAAGGCGGCGCATGAGTAAGGAGAAGCTCAACACGCGCGCCGCGGGTGTCGTCGCGCTCGCGGTCATGCTCAGCCGCCTGCTCGGCCTGGCGCGCGAGCTGATCCTTGCCGCGCTCTTCGGCGCGGGGCGGGGGATGGACGCCTACATCACCGCGTATCGCGCGCCGAACCTCCTGCGCGACCTTTTTGCGGAGGGAGCACTGTCCGTCGCTTTCGTCACCGTCTTTTCCAAGCTGGGTGTGGAGAAAAGTTACGAGGCCGCTTGGGAACTGGCGCGCAAGATGGCGACTCTGGTCTTGGTGTTCATGTCGGCTGTGACGGTGCTCGGCATCGTTTTTGCCGGACCGCTCATCGGCGTCCTGGCTCCCGGCTTCGATCCGGAAAAATCGGCGTTTGCCGTCGAGCTCACGCGCATCATGTTCCCCTTCATCCTGCTCGTGTCGCTCGCTGCACTCGCCATGGGCATGCTCAATTCGCGCAATGTCTTCGGTGTCCCCGCGCTGGCTTCGAGCTTCTACAATGTGGGCTCCATTTTCGGTGGCGTGACCATCGCCTGGTTGATCGACCCGACATTCGGTCCGCGCGCCCTCATCGGCATGGCCATTGGAACATTGATCGGCGGTTTCCTGCAGATGGCGGTGCAACTGCCCAGCCTGCGCAAGGTCGGGTTTTCCTTCGCCTTCGATTTCGGATGGAACGATCCGCAGGTCAGGCGCGTGCTGGTCCTGATGCTGCCCGCGGTCATCGCGGCGAGCGCGGTGCAGGTCAACGTGATGGTCAACAGCATCTTCGCGTCCTATCTCGGCGACGGCGCGGTGAGTTGGCTGTCCTACGGCTTCCGGCTGATGCAACTTCCGCTCGGCATTTTCGGCGTGGCCATCGCCACGGTGACGTTGCCGGTTGTTTCGAAAATCGCCGTGGGCGGCGACATGGCGCACTTCCGCGAGACGTTGGGCAAGGCTTTGCGCCTCGCGCTCTTCCTCACGCTGCCTGCCACGGTCGGGCTCGTCTTGATGAGCGACGAGATCATCGGGCTGATCTACCAACGCGGAAAATTCTCCGTCTCCGACACCTTGCAGACCGGGGCCGCCTTGAAATTCTACGCCGCGGGCCTGATGGCTTACGCCTGCATCAAGGTGCTTTCGCCCGCATTCTACGCGTTGGATCGCAAGTGGACGCCGATGACCGTGAGTTTCGTGTCCATCGGGCTGAATATTTTCCTCAACTGGCAGCTGACGTTCGGTCTCCAGATGGGGCATCGCGGTCTTGCCCTTTCCACCGGTTTGTCCGCCATCGCGAACTTCCTCCTTCTTTATTATTTCATGCGCGGTGCGGCGGGCGGCATGCCGACGGCTTCCTTGCTGGGATCGTTCGCTCGAATGCTCGTTGCCGCGGCGGGCCTCGCCGGGGTGTGCTTGGCCGGGCGTCATTTTCTCGCTCCTTGGCTCGTGTCCGCCTCGCTACTCGACCGCATGGGTTCGTTGCTCGCCGTGATCGGCACGGGCGCGGCTGTCTACTTCGGCTTGTGTGCCTTGTTGCGCGTGGAAGAGACGAAGCAGGCCTTGGCCATCCTCAAACGCAAGATCAGCCGCCGGGCCGTCGCCCCGCCCGGGGCCTAAACCTCGAGCAGTTCGCGCACGCGACTGGCGATGGTCGCCGCGTCCTGGGCATCGGGAAGATCCTTCCCCGCTTTGGATGCTGCGGGGTCGAGCGCCGGAAAAAATTCCCGGCCTTTCCAGACCGTGGCGCCCGCGCGGTAGGGTCCGACTTTGCACGGATCGCTCCACGTGTGGATGCCGAGCACTTTGTCCGTCACGCCCGCGGCCAAATGCATCGGCCCGCTATCCACGCTGACGACAAACGCGGCGCGGCGGAGCAGCCAGATCAATTCGACGAGAGAAGTCTTGTTGAGAAGATTGAGCGCATTGGCCGGAAGCGAAGGAAATGCAACATCGCTTCTTCCGGCGATCACCACGGGCATGCCGGCCTCGCGACAGAAGGCGAGCACCGCTTCCGCGGAAAGTGATTTGCCCCGTCCGCGCGAGAACGGATGGAGCAGGACCCACGAGCTGGTCGGCAAGACGGCGTCCGGAGGTGTTCCTTCGGGGAGACGGAAACCGGGCGCTCCTTGCAGGGTCGCGCCGACAGCCGCGGCCAGCGCGAGATAGCGTTCCACCGCGTGCATCTCGGGGGTGACGCGCACGGTCTGCGTCTGGAAAAAGCGCGCGCCTTCACGCGCGTCGGACATCCCGTAAACCGGCGTGCCGCGAAAGGCCGCGGCCGTCAGACCGGTGCGCAGGAGTCCTTGGAAATCGAGGATGAGATCGGGGGAAAGTTTTCCCGGCAAAGACGATCGCCAGCGAAGAAAACGCGCGGGACCCAGCGCGCCGCGGAAGTCGCGGCGTGGAAAAATGAGCAGATCGCTGATGTCCGGATTTCCCCCGAGCAGCGGAGCCCATTCGTCGCTGACCATCCAGGTGATGCGCGCGGCGGGAAATTTCGCGCGCAGGGCGGAAACCGCCGGCAGAGTGTGCACCACGTCGCCGAGCGAGCTGGGCTTGAGGACCAGCAGGTGCTTGGGATTCATTTGCCGAGGGCGAGACGTTCCGCGAGTTCGGGGGGCAGTCCGGCATCGATGATTTTTCGCTGCGCGGACTCGATGTCGTAGGGAATGCGGCGCAGTTCGACGTCCATGGTCTCCGGCTGGTAGATGACATAGGCGGCGCGCCAGTCGCCGTCGCGCGGCTGGCCGACACTGCCGATGTTGATCATGTATTGCGCGCCGGGCTTGAGATGGATCTTGTCGTAGCTCTGCTTTTTCACCGCCACACCGCTGCGGAAGAGCATCGGTTCGTGGGTGTGTCCGTAAAAACAGACCGGCGTGTGCTGGTATGTGAAGCTCGCCGCGGCGTCGCCGGGGGTGACGATGTAGCCCCACTTGTGCGGTGTATCGAGCGTGGCATGCACCACGGTGAAATCGCGGATGACGCGTTGCAGGCGCAGCGACCGCAGCCATTCCTTGTCGCGGTCGTCCAGTTGCTTGCGCGTCCAGCGGATCGCGGTGTCGGCCAAGTCGGTGAAGCCGGTGTCGGCACCCG
>JAFMJK010000134.1 GCA_017853515.1 Chthoniobacterales bacterium
CTCGGCCACTATCTGATCGTCAGCGGACTGCTCTTCTCCGTCGGACTGGCCGGCGTCCTCCTGCGCCGCAATCTTCTCATCATCTTCATGGGTCTCGAACTCATGCTCAACGCGGCGAATCTCTCCCTCGTCGCCTTCGCGCGCCACGGTGTCACCACGCTCGGACTGCCCGACTACAACGCGCAGGTCCTCGTTTTCTTCATCATCACCGTCGCCGCCGCCGAGGTCGCCGTCGGCCTGGCCATCATCGTCGCGCTCTACCGCCTGCGCCAAACCACGCACGTCGAGGATCTCGACAAAATGAAATTCTGACGCCGTGAACGACCCGCAGCTTTTTCCTTGGATCATTCTCTTCGCCCCGCTCGTCGCGGCCGCGGCGATCCTCTTCCTCCTCCCGCGCAACGACACGGCCGCGGCGTGGACCGGCGTCCTCACCGCCGCGCTGACCTGCTTCCTCAGTTGGAAGGTTTTTCTCGATCCCTCGCTCAGGATCACCGCGCAAATCCCGTGGCTCGAAGTGCCCGGCGCCTTCTCCGTTCCGATCGGCATCATCCTCGACAACCTGAGCCGCGTCATGCTCGTCGTCGTCACGACGATCGCCACGCTCGTTTTCATTTATTCCGCCGGCTACATGCGCGGCGACGAAGGCATCCCGCGCTATTACGCGTCGCTCTGCCTCTTCCTCTTTTCCATGCTCGGCATCGTCCTGGCCGACAACTTCGTCATGATGTTCATTTTCTGGGAACTGGTCGGCGTCAGTTCCTACCTGCTCATCGGGCATTATTTCCGCAAGGACTCCGCGGCGGACGCCGCCAAGCAGGCTTTCACCGTCAACCGCGTGGGCGATTTCGGCTTCATGCTCGGCATCCTCATGCTCTGGCTGGCCACCGGCTCGGTCATGTTCTCCGGCATCGAAAAAAATCTCGCCGCGGTGACGATGCATCCCGGCTACCTCGCCGCCGCCTGCCTCCTCGTTTTCTGCGGCACGCTTGGAAAATCGGCGCAGATGCCGCTGCACGTCTGGCTGCCCAACTCGATGGAAGGCCCCACGCCGGTTTCCTCCCTGCTTCACGCCGCCACGATGGTTGCCGCCGGCGTCTACATGCTCGCGCGGATTTTCCCCGTGCTTCTCGCCGCGCCGGAAGTCGTCCGCGAAGTCATCATGTGGGTCGGCGCGGTCACCTGTTTCGCCGCCGGTCTCATGGCCACGCAGCAGGACGACATCAAACGCATCCTCGCTTACTCCACCATCTCGCAACTCGGCTACATGGTCGTCGGCATCGCCGTCGCGCCCGCGGGCGACGTCGCCATGTTCCACCTCTTCACCCACGCATTCTTCAAGTGCATGCTCTTCCTCTGCGCGGGTTCGGTCATCATCGCCCTCCACCACGAACAGAACATCTGGAAGATGGGCGGGCTGCTCGGGCGCATGCCGCTCACCGCGCTTTGCGTCGTCGTCGGCACGCTCGCCCTGGCCGGAACGCCGGGCTTCAGCGGGTACTACAGCAAAGATCTTATCGTGGCCTACGCGCACGGCGCCAATAACACCGTCTTCTGGATCACCGCGGGCGCCGCACTGCTCACCTCGTTCTACATGTTCCGCCTGTTCTTCGTTGTTTTCCTCGGACGCCCGCGCGGCGAGCACGCCGAACATGCCAAGCAATCGCCGGCGGTCATGACCATCCCCTTGCTCCTTCTCGCCATTCCTTCGCTCGCCGCGGGCTATCCGGTCATCGCCAAACATTTCTTCGATCTGCCGCATCCCGAGATCCCGCACATCGTCCACTACGCGCTGCTCGCCGCGTTGGGCGTCGGTTTCCTCCTCGCCGCCGCGCTCTACGCGCGCGGACCGGCCAAGGACCCGGTGCGCATCCCGCTCTTCGCCAACCGGCTCTACATCGACAATTTTTACAGTTGGCTCGTGGCCAATGTTCAGGGCGGACTCGCCGTGCTCGGTTCGTGGTTTGACCGCTGGGTCATCGACGGCCTCTTCGTCACCGGTGCCGCGCGCACCGTGTGGGCCACCGGCTACGTGCTGCGCCTGCTCCAACTCGGCAACCTCCAGGCCTACGCCTTCTTCTTCGGCGCCGGCGTTCTTGCCCTTCTTTACTACCTGATCTTCCGGTGATGAGTCCGCTCCTTTCCCTTATTCTTATCCCGCTGGTCACCGCGGCGTTCTGCATGGCGGGCGCGGCGCCGCGCCGTATTTCGCTTTTCGGGGCGGGCGCCAACCTGCTTCTCGGTCTTTACCTCCTCGCGTCCTACAACATCGGGATCGGCGGATTCCAATTCGTCAGCGAGAAAGCGCTCTTTCCCGCTTACGGACTCCACTTCTCGCTCGGCGCCGACGGACTCAGCCTTGTTCTCATCCTTCTCGCCACGCTGGTCACCTTCGCCGCGGTCTGGGTCACGCCGAAGATCGAAAAGTTCGCCGGCATGTTCTACGCGTGCCTGCTCTTCATCTCGGCCGGCGCGATCGGCGCGTTCGCTTCGATCGATCTTTTCTTCTTCTACGCCTTCCACGAGCTCGCCCTCATTCCGACCTTCCTGCTCATCGGCATCTGGGGATCGGGCGAACGCCAGCGCATCGCGTGGAAAGTCACGATCTACCTCGCCTTCGGCAGCTTCATCCTGCTGCTCGGATTGATCGGGCTCTGGTTGGCTGTTCCTCCCGAGTTGCGCACGCTCGACATCCGCCTTCTCCAGCAACTCGGCTCCGCGGGCATGATGCAACCCGGCCCGGTCGTTTATCTGCTCCTCCTCTTCGGTTTCGGCATCCTCATCGCGCTCTTCCCCTTCCATACCTGGGCACCCGAAGCTTACGCGTCGGCTCCCGCGCCCGCCGCCATGCTCCACGCCGGCGTGCTCAAGAAATTCGGACTCTACGGGCTCCTCCGTCTCGCCGTTCCCATCTTTCCCGCGGAAATCCAGCAGTTCGCCCATCTCGTCCTCGTCCTTCTCCTCGGCAACATCCTCTACGTCGGTTTCGTCACCATGGCGCAAAAGCGCCTCGATCTCATGCTCGGCTACTCGAGCGTGATGCACATGGGCTACGCGTTTCTCGGATTTGTCGCCCTCAACCAACTCGGACTCGGCGGCATGTCGCTCATGCTTTTCGCCCACGGACTGACCATCGCGGCGTTGTTCGCCCTCTCCGGTGAAATCGCGCGCCGCACCGGCACCCTCGAGTTTTCCGAACTCGGCGGATTGGCCGGAGTCGCGCCGAAACTCGGACTCCTCTTCGGCTTCGCCGCCATGGCTTCGGTCGGACTGCCCGGCTTCTCCACTTTCGCCAGCGAGATCATGATTTTCTTCGGCGCTTTCGCCCGCGGCACGGCCGGATCGTTCGACTGGTTCCAGACCGCCACCGCCCTTGCCCTCTGGGGCGTGGTCATCTCGGCCGTTTACATGCTCCGCGCTTACCGCCGTGTTTTCTGGGGATCGCGCGGCAGTGCGGTGAAAGATGAGACGGAGGACGTTTCCTCCGGAGTGCGCTGGGCTGTGATCCTTCTCATCGCCGGACTTCTCCTCACCGGATTCCGTCCGGCCATCCTGCTCGATTACCTCAACCCCGTTTTCGCCTACCTCGCGCCATGAACCCGCTCTACCTCGAGGTTGCCGTTGTCGTCTTGGGCATCATCCTGCTCATGGCGGAGGCCTTTGCCGGCGCGGGGCACAAACGCGGCATCGCTTATGCGGGAATCGTCGGATTGCTCGGCGTCCTCGCCGCCACCTTCGTCGCCGATCCCGCCGCGATGAATGCCGCCGCGCCTTACGCCAATTTCTACCGCGCCGATTTTCTTGCCATGTTCCTCAAGCAGTTCGCCCTGCTTGCCACCGCGATCGTGCTCGTCATGTCCGTGGAATACGCGCCGACGGTCGAAGCGAGCATGCCGTCCGAACGCCGCGGCGCCGGCGTCGGGGAATTCTTCGCCCTGCCCGTCCTCGCCTGCTCGGGGCTCATGTGGATGGCGTCGGCCGCGGACTTCGTCATGATTTTCGTCTCGCTCGAGCTGGTCACCATAACTTTCTACATCCTCGTCTCTTACCTGCGCGGCAGCGCGGCCAGTCTCGAGGCCGGGGCGAAGTATCTCGTGCTCGGCGCGCTCTCCACCGGATTCCTTGTTTACGGCATCACCTGGATCTACGGCGTAACCGGACACACCAACCTCGCGGCTATCGCCGGAGCGTTGCCCGGACTCGACCACGCCGTCGTTCCCGCGCTGCTCTTCGGTTTCGGACTCGTCCTTGTCGCGCTCGGCTTCAAGGTCGCCGCAGCCCCGTTCCAATTCTGGGTGCCCGATGTTTACCAAGGCGCACCCACCCCGGTTGCCGCTTACCTCTCCGTCGCCTCGAAAGCCGCGGGATTCGTCGTTCTGCTGCGCGTGCTCGAAACCTTCGTCGTCGTTCCCGACCTGCAGGCCAAGATCATGCCGGTCGCCGCGATCCTCGCCGGTGCAACCATGATCTTCGGCAATCTTGCCGCCATTCCGCAATCGAACCTCAAGCGACTGCTCGCCTACTCGAGCATCGGCCACGCGGGTTACCTGCTCCTCGGTGTCGCCTCCATCGGCGCGCCCTTCGCCGGCACGGCCATCATGTTCTATCTCGGCGCGTATCTGCTCATGACGCTTCTCGCCTTCCTTGTCATGACCATCGTCGCGCAGGCCGCCGGCGGGGATGACCTCTCGGATTTTGCCGGACTCAATCAACGCGCCCCGCAACTCGCCTTCGCCATGCTGCTCGCCATGCTTTCGTTGGCCGGCATCCCCCTCACTGCCGGATTCCTCGGCAAATTGTTCATCTTCGAGTGCGCCGTGCAGCAACAGCACTACGTTCTCGTCGCGCTGGGCGTGATCGCCGTAGCCGCTGGATTTTATTTCTACCTCAAAGTGATCCGAGCCATGTATTGGCAGCAACCGGCCAATCCCGACGCGCCGGACATTGAGGCCGGTCCGCTGGCCAAGTTCACCATCGCCGCCCTTTGCGCGCTGATCATCTGGCTCGGCGTCTATCCCGCTCCGCTCCTCGCGCTCCTGCGCTGATACCATTCCGGACGTCTGGCCAGGTGGATCGCGCCGTCCCCGGTGACAAAGCGAGATACCAACCGGCGGCGAGGACGCCGCCGCTACATCTCAGTCCCGAACGACCGCATCGGGCAATTCGTTGCGATCATCATCCGTGCGCGGGAAATGCCGCGCCATGATGTCGCCCGCCCGCTCCAAACCGGCGACCAATCCCTCCGTGAACTTCCCTTCGCGGAAAAGTTTTTCCATGGCGCCCGCAGTTTCGTCCCAAAAACCCTGGCCGCACTTGGCGTGTATCTCCGAGTCGCCGATCACGGCAAAGGTCTGCTCGCAGGGAACGATGTAGAAAAGAACCCCGTTGCGCAGCGCCGTATCGCCGATGTGCAGGCGGTCGAATTCCGTGCGCGCGCGCACGCGCACATCCTCGCCGCGCAGCTTGCGATGGGCGACAAAAACGCGGAGTTCCCCCGACGTGCGCGCTTCGGCCGCCCCCACGGCGTCGACAATCCGCTGCTCGGCCAAGGCGTCGATGAATTCGCTCGGTTTCATGTCACCATCTCCCGCTGGCGCCGCCGCCGCCAAATCCGCCGCCACCACCGGAAAAACCGCCTCCTCCGAACCCGCCTCCACCCAAGCCGGTCCCGCTCGAAGGAAACCAGACGTCGCGGCGGCCGGACGGTTGGTAAACGCGACCACCGCGCTTCTGCGCCTGCCGGATGTGCAGAATGATAAAAATCACGAAGATGGCAAAGATGATGAGGTTGAAAATCGCCTCGTTCGCCTCGACTTGACCATCGGCAACAGTGCGTCCCGTGCCGGTGTATTCGCCTTTCGACGCCGCCATCAGTGCCTCTGCTCCACGCTCGATCCCGCCCGCCATGTCACCCGCGCGGAACGAAGGAACGATGTCGTCCTGGATGATAACGTTGGCCAACGCATCCGGCACGGCTCCCTCCAAGCCGTAACCCACTTCGATGCGCATCTCGCGCGAGTCGGGAAACACAAAGAGGACGATGCCGTTGTCGCGGTCCTTGCGGCCCGCGCCCCACGCTTCCGCGGTGCGCTGCGTGAAATCTTCCATCACGTAGTCTTCGGGAACGCGCGGCATCACCGCGACGACGATCTGGTTGGATGTCTCGCGTTCGTATTGTTCCAGCGTGCGCGCCAACGCCTCGCGCTGGCCCGGACTGAACACACCCGCTTCATCGAGGACGTAATCGGCCGGCTTGGCCGGGAGC
>JAFMJK010000135.1 GCA_017853515.1 Chthoniobacterales bacterium
TTTTCCACCGGCGGGTGCCGTGACGGGCTGCATGCCAATCGCGCCAACCAGAACGAAGGTGCCGAATCGACCCTCTCTTTCCTCATGGCGCTCGCCGAAATGAAGGCGTTGGACAACGCCACGGCGGCGTTCCACCGCGAACACGACAAAAAATGAATATCCGACGACAGGATCTCGAACTGCGCCCGGACCCGAAGCGCGTGCTGCTCAGGCCGTTCATGGCGTCTGTCGTGGTCAAACCCACCGGCCACGCCGAACCGAGCCGCCGGCTCCTCGATATCCTCGCGCGTGTTCTCATGCTCGATGACGCGACGGTCGAGGCGACGTTGGAAAGCGTCCTCAATGAGTTCCACGACCGCCACGTGGACATCCGCGCCATTTTTCTCGACCGGTTCGAAAAAATGGCGCCGCTCCTCCCGGTCGACGGCGAGGTGAGCAAATCGCGCAAACTTCTCATCGGCTCCTACTTCACCAACGAATATTCTCTCGAATCGAGCGCGCTCTTCAACCCAAGCATCGTCACCGCGCCCGACCAGTCCGGGCTCGCCCCGGACGAACTGCGCTTCATCCTCAGCCTCCGCGCCACGGGCGAAGGACACATCTCGTCCATCACCTTCCGTTCCGGCGTGGCCAAGACCGACGGCACCGTGCGGCTCGACCCGGTCTCGCGCTTTGTCCACTCCCCGCGTCCCGAACCGGCCGCGCAATACGACCGAGCGCTCTTCCGCCGCAAACTGCACGAGATGGGTGTGGATCACGAAGCGGCCAAGCGCGCCACCTTCGATTTGCCCGACAGCTTCACCATGCAGAACCTCGTGGCTCGCGTGGCGGAGTTGCGCCGCGAGGATGTGTCCACCGACGTGTTGCGCGCCGGTGACCAGGCCCTGCACCTTGCCGAGGCCAATTACACCGTGAAGTTCAAAGAGGGACTGCACATGTCGGAAAAAGTCCTCTTCCCCTTCTCGCCGCTCGAGAGCAACGGCATCGAGGACGCGCGATTTGTCCGCTTCATCGAGGACGACGGCAGCGCCGTCTACTATGCGACCTACACGGCGTACAACGGCAGCACCATTTACCCGCAGATCGTCGAAACCCGCGATTTCACCGAATTCCGCGTCGGCACGCTGAACGGCCCGGCTGTGGCGAACAAAGGACTCGCCATGTTCCCCCGCCGCATCAACGGCCTCTACGCCATGCTCGGACGGCAGGACGGCGAGAACATCCACCTCATGTTCTCCGACAATCCGTATTTTTGGCACGAGTCGCGCGTCATCATACGTCCCTCGCAACCCTGGGAATTCACCCAACTCGGCAACTGCGGTTCGCCCATCGAAACGGAAGCCGGCTGGCTGGTGCTCACCCACGGCGTCGGCCCCATGCGCAAGTATTGCATCGGCGTTGCGCTGCTCGACCGCGACGATCCCTCGCGCGTTATCGGCCGGCTGAAAGAACCGCTCCTCCGCCCCGCCCCGGACGAACGCGAGGGCTACGTCCCCAATGTCGTTTATTCCTGCGGTGCCCTCGTGCACGATGGCGTCCTTATTTTGCCCTATGCGGTTTCCGACACCGCGACGCGTTTTGCTTCTGTTGGGCTGGGCGAATTGCTCGCCGCACTGCGGGCCGGTTGAACGGCGCGTTATTTGACAATGGACGCGGGCCATGCGTCTTTGCCGCATCCCACTGCGCCCTGTGCGAAACGCCCATGCCAGCCTGATGTTGACGGCCGTGTTCCTCGGCGGCCTCCCCGCCGCATCGCAAGCCGCTTACGTCACTCCGAAATCGCAGGCCGCCTTCGAGCAGGCGAAACAACCCTCGCCGCGCGTCAAGCCGGGGGCGGCAGCCGTCGCGCCCAAACCGTCCGATGCCTTCCCATGGAAACGCCGCATCGTCACCACGGTTTTCTGGATCGGCGAGAAACCCGCCGCGAACAACCCCGTGCCCAACGACAAAAGCTCGTGGGACGCTCGCTGGGTCCACAACTACGGCGGCTACGACAACCCCGATCCGTCCGGACGCCGCGGATACATCCCCGCGGCCTTCATTCCGCGGCAAAACCCGTTTTATGTCGCCCTGCCTTACAACGACGTAAGCGGGGGACGCACCAAACCCGAGGCGGCGAAGGTCATTCCCTGGTTCAAGGATTCCTTCGTCCGCCCCGGGGCAAGCGTGTGCAAAGGCCGCTGGATTGCCATCCACCACCGCGGTCGCATCGCCTACGCGCAATGGGAGGACGTCGGGCCGTTCCGCACCGACCACTGGGAATACGTCTTCGGCGAAGAACGCCCCGCCCCGAACCGCAACGGCGGTGCCGGGCTCGATGTGTCGCCGGCGGTGCGGGACTACCTCGGAATGAAAGGCAAAGATGTCGCCGACTGGAAATTCGTCGATGTCTCGCAGGTCCCGCCGGGCCCGTGGCGCCGCCACGGCGACAACAACGACTTCGTCAATGTCCGCCGCCGCACCGCCATCATCCTCGCTTCAGACACCCGCGCGGAGAGCCCGGCCGCAAACATTGATTGATGCCAAGTCCCAAAAGCTTTTTGGCCTTTGCTGCCTGAGGTAGGGGCGCGCGGCCCGCTCGTCCGTTTCCTTTCCAACGGACACGCGGGCCGCGTGTCCCTACCCCGGAATCTTGATTGTCCACGCGCACCGCGCGAACGGGTTGGTCCCGTCCGATGGCAACAGGTTTGTTGCGCGGCCATGACCCACGGTCATGGGCGGCACTTGGTGCAGAGCAGCGGCTACAACTTTTCCAAAAGCGCTCTCATCCTCAGCGGCGTCCGCCGCCATGGAATCCGCCGCCACCGTGGAAACCTTCATGCCCGCCGCCGCCGCGGAACTCGTCGTGCCCTCCTCCCCCGCGGAACTCGTCACGATCACCACGGAAATCATCGCGGGCTCCGCGATCGAAGTCGTTGTTGCGGTTGATATCGCGATTGACGTCACGGTTGACGTTGCGGTCGTAGTTGTTGTTGACCGTGTTATTCCAAACGCGGCCATTCCTGTCCCACCAATTGCCATTGTTGTCCCATCGGCCGTTCCAGTTGTTCCACCAACTACCACCCCACCAACCGCCGCCCGGCCCGTGCCCATACCAACCCGGTCCGCCCCAAGCCCAGCCGAAGGCCCAGTTGAAAAGTCCGCCCAAACCACCGAGGTTCACATTGATATTCTCCCCGCTTCCGCCGTCACCTCCGCCGGAATTCCCCTGATCACCGGAACCTCCCCCGTCGCCGGAGTAACCGCCGCCGCTGCTCCCGTTGCGCATCTCCATCTGGCCGACCTCTTGGTAAAGAGGCGCCAGCGCAGCGCGCAGGATGAAGGTAAAAAGAAGAAGCACGCCGGCAATCGCAGCGACGGTCTTGATCAGACCCGAAGAAGTGTTCGAAGAGTGAGCCATATTGGGGTGGTTGTTCGCCAGAAACCCTGATTCCGCCACGCCCTTGCCGTCGAGCCCAAAGATGGGTCAGGCAAAACTTTCCTCCGCCACTTGCAGGTAGCGAAGGAACCAACCGGCCGCGAGTTCGGCCACTTGCTCCAAGGTTCCCGGCTCCTCGAACAAATGCGTCGCGCCCGGCACGATCTTCAATTCGCAGGGACACCTCAGCCGCGCTTTGGCTTCTTCGTTGAGGGTGATGACAACATCATCGTCGCCGCCCACGATGAGCAGAACCGGGCAGTGCACTTTGGGTAAAACAGGCGCCGCCATGTCGGGCCGTCCCCCGCGCGAGACCACGGCACACACCATGTCGCCGGGCAAAGAGGCCGCGGCAACCAACGCCGCCGCCGCACCCGTGCTCGCGCCGAACAATCCGCACGGCAAATCACGCAAGGCCGGTTGTGTTTTGATCCATTGCACCACCCGCGCGGTGCGGCGCGCGAGCAGGCCGATATCGAAACGCAGCTCGGCCGTCACATCATCCACGCGTTCCTCTTCCTCGGTGAGCAGATCCATAAGCAGCGTGGCCAACCCTGCTTCGTTCAGTTTTTCCGCCACGAATCGGTTGCGCGGACTGTGCCGTCCGCTCCCGCTGCCGTGCGCGAACGCGACGATCCCGCGCGCCCCACGCGGACTGGTGAGATCGCCCTGCAGCACCGCATCGGGCAAGCGGATGGAGACCGCCTTGCTCACCGCCCGCCTCCTTGCGCGGCGAGGCACGCCTGCACTTCCTCGTCGCTCGTTTGTCCGAAATCCTCATACCACTGTCCAACGGCATGGAACCACGCCGGGGTCTCGAGAACCACGACTTCGTCCGCGTCCTCGCGCAGGGCATCGACCGCATCGGCCGCGCCGACCGGCGCCGCGGCAACGACGAGCGCTGCGCCGCGCGCGCGCACGGTTTGCAACCCGGCGCGCATCGTGGCGCCGGTGGCCACGCCGTCATCGATGACGATGACTGTGCGATCCGCCACGGGAAGCGGCTTGCCTCCGCCGCGGTAAAGCTGCACACGCCTCCGCAACTCCCGCTCCTCCCGGCGCGCCAATTCGTCGATGTCATCGCGGGTCAGCCCGAGGTTTGCCACCATTTCGCGGTTGAGCACGCGCACACCGCCCTCGGCGATGGCCCCGATGGCCAACTCCTCCTGCCCCGGTGCGCCGAGCTTGCGCACGATGAGCACATCGAGGGGAGCACCGAGGCTTTGCGCGACTTCCGCCGCGACCGGAACGCCGCCCCGGGGCAGACCGAGAACAACCACGTCCTCGCGGCCCGCGTAGTGAGCCAGCGCCCGCGCGAGCAATTTGCCCGCTTCCCGCCGGTCGGGGAATACGCGCTCCGTCATGGCCGACCCGCCTCCCTCGTCGCGGCGATGGAACACGCCGATTTCATCCTGATTCAACATCGGGCCGGTCCTTCCCGTGTCAAGGTGCGGTTCCTCGTCTTCATACCGCCGCCTCGCCATTTTCGTTGTCGCGCTGGTAATGCCGCCTGATCCATTCGATATGTTCCGACACCCACTGCGGATCGCCGAAGACAGATTGCTGGGAGAAACTTCCCGTCGCCGCCGGTGTCGTCCGCGGCTCAAGCCGCCCGTCTTGGTTGTTGTTCTCGGGATTCATACATCTTTCTTATTCCACACCCGCCTGCCCGGGGCCATGGGGTGAATCCCCCGCCACGCCCGATCCGTCTTGCCCGCACAGCAAGTCGGACGGACGATTAAATCATGAAAACACGCCCAGTCAGAGCAACCGGCACAGCCAACAAACCGCGGGCGCACGAATCACGCGAAGATCGCGCCCGCACCCTTGCGGGCAAGACGGCCAACAGCAAAGTGCGCAGCGAGGGCCGCACCCTCGCCGCGCAGGAACGCTCCGCGAAAAAGAAACGCGCCTACACGGCAACGGCAGCAAAGAAGCGCGGATAGAAGACGGCAATTCCGCCGCAAATTAACCAGGCGCATCGCTTCTTTGCGCCTTCGCCACTCGTCACGGCGCGGCGCAGCAGCGCTTACATCCACCACCAACCGCTGACCGCGTCTTCGAATGCTCGCCGCTCGGCTTCGGGCGGGACGCGACGCTGCAAGCGTGCCGGCAGGGCCTGACGCTTTTGGGCCGGCGGCTCGTGAGGACAGTGGTCCGATTCGTTGCACGGTGCGGCGTAGGAAGGCGGTTTTGCGTTGTGCGCACGGAATTCTTTGCCAGAGGAAATCTTCATGACAAAAATAACCTGCGACGCAGTTTGCCCGCTTGCCATGGGGTGAATATCTGAGAGCGGACCGCCCGGCAACCAGGCCCTACTCGTCGGAGAAAGCCACTTCCTCGCGCAGGACCACGTTGTTTTTCAGTGCCCGCTCGAGCACCAAAATCATGTAGCGGTGTCGAGACATGCGAGAACGTTCCGCCAGTTGGTCAAGCCGCTTGATTGTCTGCGGAGTTAACTGGACCGCAACGGCCCTGGTTGTGCGCTTGATTGTCAAAATACTAGCGTAATTTCGCCCGAGAATGCGGCAAACGCAAGCTCCCTGCCTCGACGGCAAAAATGGCGTGCGCCGGGATATCGAGGTGATATAAAGCAAAACTCATGAGCAGTCCCCCGGAATCCGACCCGCGGAAAGAGACAGTTGTTATCTACAACCTTTCGCCACAACTCGAAGCCGAGCTGCAGCGCCGCGCCCGCGAAAAGAACACATCCCCGGAGTCGGAAGCCGAGAAAATCATCGAAGAACACACCGACGGGGACATCACGGACTAACACCGCTGCCCGACAAGCACAGGACCTGCGAGTCGACCGCGTATCATTTGGGGCGAGGCACCA
>JAFMJK010000136.1 GCA_017853515.1 Chthoniobacterales bacterium
ACCCTACCGGATTTTTTGGTAGGGACGGCTGGCCCCAGCCGTCCGCAAGCGTCCGAACGATGGGAATAAATGCTGCGGTCCGCCAGGGCCGGCGGACCCTACCGTGGAAATTCATTTCAGCTGAGACGGTTGTGTTCCGCTGGGCCAGCGCGAACCTCACCGGTAAATTTTTTTGGTAGGGACGGCTGGCCTCAGCCGTCCGCTCCATGAAAATCTGTCAGCGTGCGCTACCCGATCCGCCAACGTCTGCCGCATGACACTCCGCTTGGTATCGCGCCTGAATAGGCAGCGTTCTTCATTACCATTTGCGCGGCTGCGCGCGGCTCCGACGCGTTGTTGTGCGACGATCGCGCTGCGGCGTTGCTCGAGTCTGCAAGACACCGTCATGAGAACGGCAGATGGTGGTGCCGTGTGTTCCTGGTCATGCCGGATCATGTGCATGGATTGATCCGATTTCCGTCGGCAGAATATCCGGTGAAACGCGAAATCTCCGATTTCAAAAAATTCACCGCACGAACGCTCGGTATCCGCTGGCAGAGAGATTTCTTCGATCATCGCTTGCGGCGCGAAGAGTCGGAGCGCGAGAAGGCGGATTACATTCTGTGCAATCCGGAGCGGGCGGGGTTGGTCGATGACTGGCGAAAGTGGCCGCATTGTTTCATTCCGCCGGATGGGTTTTGAAAGGCGCACGGGCGGCTAGGGCCAGCCGCCCCTACCGGAGGAGAGTTTTTCGGTAGGGACGGCGGGACGCTATCGCGCGAGTTTTTTTCGGTAGGGACGGCTGGCCCCAGCCGTCCGCACGCTGGGAATAAATGCAGCGGTCCGCTGAGCCAGCGGACCCTACCGGGGGAATTTTGTCTGGTAGGGACGGCTGGCTCTAGCCGTCTGCATCCGTTACGCCTTCTTCTTCAGCGCGGGGAAGACGAGGCGGAGTTCGGCGCCGCCGAGTTGCGAGGTGCCGGCTTCGAGTGTGGCGCCGTGGTTTTCGGCCACGGATTGGACGATGAAGAGGCCCAGGCCCGTGCCCTCCGGTTTGGTCGTGTTGAGGGGAATCTTGGCCAGGGTTTCGCGCGGGAGCCCGGGGCCGCTGTCGGCCACGGAGAGCACGATTGATTTTCCTTCGGGCGCGAGGGTCATGACGATTTCCGGCGGCCGGCTGGTGTTGCCCGAGCCGATGGCCTCGATCGCGTTGCGCAGGAGATTGGAAACGGCAAGGAGGATTTGTCCCTCGTCACCGCGAATTTTCACCGCGCGGCCCGCGCCTTCGACATGCAGCGCGATCTTGGCCTCGCGCAGATCGTCTTTGGCGTAGAGTTCCGCGCTGCGCACGACGTTGCTCAGGTCGACTTCCTGCGGATTGGTCTGCACGGAGCGCAGCAGGGACATCATCCTGCCTATCGTGTCGACGGTGCGTTCGGCGTTGGAGATGATGGACGAGATAAAAGCGCGCACTTGGGCTGGTTCGCTCGAGTCGCCCTTGATGCGTTCGAGCGCCATTTGGCTGTCGAGCAGGATGGCGCTGAGCGGCTGGTTGATTTCATGCGCCACCGCGGCCGCGCTGAGACTGGTCTTCAATTTCTTCTCGAGCTCGCGCCGGTGCTCCTCGGCCAGTTGCCGGTCGCGTTCGGCCGCTTCTTTTTCCGCGGTGATGTCGAAGTTGACCCCGATTTCGCGGGGTTCGCCGCCCTGCGGATCCGGAATGAAGGTGCACATGGCGCGCAAATGACGCACCTCGCCGTCGGGGCGGACGATGCGGTATTCGTATCCGTTGACTTGGCCCGCCTGAGCTTCGTCCGGGCGTATGCGTCGCACCCGGTCCACGTCGTCCGGGTGGATGAAGGGCTCCCAGCGTCCGTCGAAATCCTCGCGGCGCACGCCGTAGATGCGCAGCATCTCGTCGTCCCATTCCTCGATGCCCGTGGCATTGTTCCTCGACCAAAATCCGATGCCGGCGGCGGAGGCGGCCAACTGCATGCGTTTGCCGCTTTCGTTGGCGGCCTCCCTGGCCAGTTTGCGTTCCGTGATGTCCTGCATGATGCCGCTGGCGCTGACAGGCCGGCCCGCCTTGTCCCGCACGACGATTCCGTGCTCGCGGATATAGCGCACCTCGCCGGACGGACGCACGATGCGGTAGTCCATCTCGAACGTGGTGTCGCTCTCGAGCATGCGGCGGGTTTCGCGCATGACCTCTTCGTAGTCGTCCGGATGGACGAATTTCTCCCAGTGTCCGTCGAAGTCCCCGTGGCGGATGCCGTGGATGCGCGCCATTTCCTCGTCCCAGCGGTCGAGACGGGTGGAGATGTCGATGTCCCAAAAGCCGAGGCGCGCGGCGGAAGCGGCGAGCTTCATGCTGCGCTCGGATTTGGCGCCGGCCAGTTCGGCTTCCTTGCGCGCGGTGATGTCGGTGAGCACGCCTTCCCACACGGTGGAACCGTCGGGCAGGGGGCGGGGATTGGATGCCGCGTGAAACCAGCGCGTTTTGCCGGCAATGAGGGCACGGAATTCCTCGCTGAAGGGAAGCTTGTGCTCGAAGGTCTCGATGTTTTTGCGCAGGAATTCGTCGTATTCCTCGGGATGCACGCAGGCGAAAACATTGAGCGGATCCCGATCCGCCGCTTCCCGCGTGAGTCCGAGGAGTTCGAGAAAGCGGCTGCTCATGAACGAAAAACGGGCGAAGCCGCCGCCGGGCGGCTGAAGCAGGGTGTAGGTGCCGACCGGCATGTTCTCCGTCGCTTCGTAGGCCGACTTCTCGAGGGACCGCCGGGCTTCTTCCAACTCGCGCGACACGCGTCTCCGTTCGGTGATGTCGATGTCGGCGCCGGTGATGCCGATGACCTTGCCTTTTGCGTCGCGCATGATGATGCCGCATTCCTGGATGTGGCGGACTTCGCCGTCAGGCCGGACGATGCGGAATTCACTTTCGTAGGAGCCTCCTGCCCGCAGCGCGTCGCGCCGCCGGTTTTCCGCCGCTTCGCGATCTTCCGGATGCACATAGTTTTTCCGCGCCGGGTCGGCAACGTCGCTGCCGTAAATGGCGCGGAGGCTTTCGTCCCATTCCTCGCGGTTTTCCGCCACGCGGAAGTGCCAGAAGCCGAGTTGCGCGGTGCGGGCCGCGAGATTGATACGCGCGTGCGACTCGGTGAGAGCCGCGTCGACCGCGATTCTTTCTTCCAGCAGCGCTTGCAGTCTCTGCCTCTGCAGGCTGAGCGCCGCGCAGAGACCTCCCGCGACCGCAACGGTGAACGACCGCACAACCGTCCTCCAGAATGTCATTCCGGTGAAAAGGTCCGGGGGCAAAGGGCCCGGCTGCCGCACAAAAGATCCCCGCCAATAGGTGAGGAGAAGAAAAGTCAGCAGCACGTAGAGAGGCGTCCAGAGAAGGATGTCACGCGCTTTCAGGCGCAACGTCAGGGAGGCCAGAACAATGACGGACACGAGGGGCGCGAGAGTGACATCCCCGAACAGGGTGTGGGCAAGCCGGTCAATGGCCAGCACCGCGACAAGTCCTGCCGCGGCATACCAGTGGCTGGCATCCCGGTGCGGAGTGGACATTTTCACGGCGACTCTATGCCACAGCTTGGAGTGTGGCGCCATCCCCGACGCGCCGGGGCAAAGGAAATGACGGGCCACAGCCGGGTCTGCGAACCGTCACGCAGCGCAGATGGCCGGAGGCAATCAGCGGGGCGACCCGTTCGGTTGATCATCCGACGATCCGTCTCGAGAGGCTCTGCGTTACGCCCTGGATTCGCAGCTTTTTGGGCCGGCCGTCCCCTGCCGCCCGAACGCCATGACAATGAATGCAGACGGTCCGCTGGGCCAGCGGACCCTACCAAGGGAATCGTTCGGTGGGGCCATTTGGACGCTGCCGCGCGAATTTTTTTTGGTAGGGACGGTCGCCGCGGCGACCGTCCGCGCGCTGGGAATGAATGCAGACGGTCCGCTGGGCCAGCGGACCCTACCGGACATATTTTTCGCAGGGCCATTTGGACGCTTCCGCGCGAGTTTTCGTTTGGTAGGGATGGCTGGCCCGAGCCGTCCGCGCGCTGAAAGTCACATCACACCGCGTCCGCGCGGTGATGGAGCGAGGCGAGGCGGACGAGTTCGGCGCCGCGCGTGTTCAATTTCGCCGCGATGCGCTTGCGGTGCAGTGCCACCGTGGCGGTGGCGATGCCGAGGCTCTGCGCGATTTGTTTGTTGGCGTGGCCGAGGCCGAGTTCGCGGAAAACTTCCCGTTCGCGCGCGCTGAGCAAGGAGTCGGGGTCGGCGGGGGAGGCCGCGCCGGATCTCGCGGCGAGGAGTTGCAGCACTTCGCGCTGGAGCACGGAGTAGGCCTTGGTTTTTTCGATCACCGCATGGATGTGGGTGCGCAGTCCGCGCGGGAGAACGAAGGTCGCGGCTTGGCCGGAAAGAATGATGGAGCGCGACTCGGGATTTTTCCGGGCCAATTTGCGTGCCACGTCCACGCCGTCGCCGTCGGGTAGGGCGAGATCGAGCACGAGCAGATCGGGTTTGTGCTCGTCGCAGGCGCTCAGGCCGTCGGCTTGGTTGTGCGCGATGCCCACCACCTCCAAGCCGTGGATCCCGCGGAGCATGCCCGCCAGCATGTGGGCGAACATCACCTCGTCTTCGACAATCAGGCAGCGGCAGGGCATTTTTCCGGGCGGGCGAGGCGAGGAAACTAGCTTTGGCGTGAAGCGGAAGCAATGGCGGGGCGCACAGAGGTCGCAGCGATATGAGAAGCGTATCTCAATATAGTCGGGGTGATTTACAGCGAACCGGCGCGACGGTTTCAGTTCTGTCTCATTTGCGCCCACGCGAGAAAAGTGCGAAAATACCCCCTTCTGGGTATGGAAAATTAGCAAAAGTTAATCTAGTATAACCGGTCCGCTTTCCTTAAGCCGGCTGACAAGGGCGCAATCCCGCGTCTGCATCGGTCGACTCAAGGGAAGGGGGCGCGACTTCATCATGATTCCGAACAACATTTCCCATCGCTTTGCCGCAACACCGCTCCTCGCGACCGTGGTTATTTTCCTGGTCGCGCTTTTCGGCGCATCGATGCATTCGGCTCAGGCCCAGACGGCCACCAATACTTGGACCGGAGCAGCTACTGGCAATGCAGCCGCTCGCGCTGCATGGACCTCGGCAAACAACTGGGGCGGCACTGCGCCCATCGCTGGATCGGTGCTTGTTTTTGCCGGGACGGCCAAGACCAACGCGAACACCAACGACTTCGCGGCGGGCACCGGCTTCTTCAGCATCAGCTTTGCCACCAATGCGGGCACATTTATTCTTACCGGCGCAAACATCTCCCTAACCAACGGTATCACGAACAACAGCACCAACACCCAGACGCTCAACCTCAACGGAATTACTCTCGGTGCGGCTCAAACTTTCAACGCCCTGAGCAACAACCTCATTTTCACCACCCTCAACAACATCACCAACGGCGGGTTCCTTCTCACCATCGACGGCGCTTTTACCACGACTTTCAACAGCATTATCAGCGGCACGGGCGGGCTTACCAAGACAGGCGCCGGAACGTTGATCCTGAGCAATGCCAACACCTACACCGGCACAACAACGGTCTCTGCTGGAACTCTCCAATACGGCGTGTCCGACGCGCTTGCGACGAACGGCGTGGTCACGGTCAACGGTGCGACGGCCGTTTTCGACATTTCGACCTTCAGCGACACGGTCGGCGCGGTGACGTTGACTGACGGCAGCATCGCGGGCACGACGGGTGTCCTGTCCGGTGCCAGCTATTCCGTGGTCAACGGTTCGATCACAGCCGCGCTCGGCGGAGCGGCTGCCACGATGAGCAAGACGGGGATCGGCACCGTCACCCTGGGCAGTGCGACCAACAGTTATGGCGGCACCACCACGGTGGGCGGCGGTGTTTTGCAGGTCGGCACGCTGGCCAACGCCGGAGCGAACAGCTCGATCGGCACCAACGCCACGGTGATCCTGACCAACGGCGGTGTGCTTGATTACACTGGTGCGACGGTTTCGGTGAACCGCGGGATCAGCCTTGCCTCTGGCAATGGCGGCGTGGGTGTTTCCAACAGTGCGGCGGCTTTGACCGTTTCCGGCGCGGTCAGCGGCAGCGGTTCGCTGGTCAAGACCGGCGCTGGGACGCTGGTGCTGGCGGGTGCGGCCAACAGTTATGGCGGCACCACCACGGTGGGCGGCGGTGTTTTGCAGGTCGGCAC
>JAFMJK010000137.1 GCA_017853515.1 Chthoniobacterales bacterium
GTCCAGATCCTTTTCTGGTTTGGTCTCACCAGCCGCGATCTTCGACCGAGTCGAGGTAGCGGGTCAGCGCGTCGTTGCGCCCAGCCACCGGCTCCTCCGTCGAGCGCACCGGCGGCATGGGAGCCTGCGGCGCCGCGTTGGCCTGATACCAGTTGAGAAAATCGGTGATCTCGGCGCTGCGCATGTCGAGAGCGAGGCGCAATTCCTCGGTCTCGGTGAATTTCGACTCCAATCCGCGCCGTTTGCCGCGCGAGAGATTGTCGAACAAAACACGGTATTCCTCGACCATCGCGGCGTAGAGCGGATGCGAACGGAAACCCAGGCTGCGCAGGTCGGTCGCGGCTTTGTCGAAGCGGAAGCGTCCTTCCTCCGATTTCGATTCCTCGACCAGCATTTTCACCGACTCCTCGGGCGTCCCCGGAAGTTGCAGCTTGCGCAGCACGGCGGCGAGTTCGCGGGACGTGTCCTCGGAGGAAAGAAATTCCACGCGGCTCGGCGTGGACAGGCGGGCGATGCCGAGCGCCCAGAGGCGCGCCAACCGGGCGGGATCCTCGACCAATTCGGGCCAGGTCTGCGCGAAACGATCCACCGGATCGCGCGCCGGTTCCGACAACATGAGATTGTCCACGATTTTGCCCCGCCCTTGGGGCAACTCGAGCAGGCAGCGGTAAAGGGCGAGACTCTGCGCTTCGTGGATTTCGCGGGCGCTTCCGCGCAGACCGGCGGCGTCCTGTCGCAGGAAGCGGTCGAGCTTGGGCATTCCTTTCGTGCCGAGCAGCGCGGAGTAGATGCGCGCCTCCTCGGCGGGCTCGCGATCGGCGAGGATGGCGGACATGGCGCCCACCAGCCACGAGGGAGGTTCGACGAAGCGGTTTCCGGAGAATTTCTGCCGGCGCAAAGCCATCTCGAGCAGGAGCGACCGCAAAATGGCGTCATCGACCGCCTGCCGGTCGGCGAGAACGCCCGGCGAAAGATCCAGTTGGAGTTTGCGTCCGGCATCACCCGCATCGAAGACCTGGGCGAAGAGGCGCGGCTGTCGCAAACGGAAACCGTCCTGAGGCGTGAGAGTGAGCAAAACCGGGATCCGCCAGTCGGCGGAAACATTCAACTCTCGGGCAACAGCCTCGCCGATCTGCTCCGCGCGGCGCACCAGATCGGAGCGCACCTCGCGCGTTCCGCCGAAGACGGTGAACTGCTTCGAGCTGCTGATCGTGCGGTTTTCCGGCTTGAGCAACTCCGGGGCCACGGGCTGCGCATGGGCGTGGCCCGCAGCGACGCCGGCCACGACGGCTGCGAAGAGAGCTCGTCTCACGGGGCTGTTGTTCCCGCCCACCGCAGGGTCAACTGCTCGGGGGTAACGCCGATGTGCGAGGCCTTGGCCAGTTGGGACAAAGGCACGGTCAGTGCGTCGCCCAGTCCCGCAAGTTGACGCTCGACCGGCCACCCCAGCGCGACAGGCAGAGGCAAACGCCCGATCGAGTATCGCACGGGCTGCAGCGAGTAGCCTGCGCCACTGGCCGCCGGCGCGTAATCGCCCTCGAAATAAAGATCGGCCGCACCGAGCAGCGTGGCTTCCAATCCGATGCGGATCGTCCCGTCGCCCTGCACGGCGTAGACGCGCTTCGGATCGAGCCGCACAAAACCGTCGGGAGATGCGAATTTCACCACGGTGACGAGCCAGCGGCTGACGTCCGCGGCCGGAACGGCGAAAGACCGCGGCGAGCCGGCAGACGATGCGTCACTGACCAGGGCGGACAGTCGTTCGGCCAAGCTCGTGTCCGGGTCGACGGGCGGAGGAACATCGCGCGGCGGCAAAAATGCGGCGGTCGCAACCGCGGCCACCGCGGCAAAGGCGCACAGCTTGAAAAAGAACACGAAGTATTTTCCCCAAGGAAGCGGCGTCCGCGGGCGCTTCATTTTCTCCACGTCGGTCGGATGGGTGAATCCGGTCGGCGGAGCCGTCGTCTCCGCACCCCGCTCGAGCCTCACGCCGCAGTTGTGGCAATAGACCCGTGTGGGATCATTGTCATATCCGCAGCCGGCGCAACGTATGCCCATGAAGATCCCCTACTTGGATCCGCTGCCCGATGCGCCGCCCGAAGATGAACCGCCCGAGGCGGGCTTGGATGGCGCGGAAGCCGGGGATGGGGAGGAGCCGCCGGATTTCTCGGCCGGCTTCGCTTCTTTTTTCTCCCCGCCGCCGCTTTCTTTTTTCGCCGCGGTCTTGTAGCCCTCGCTGCGGTAGTCGGTGATGTAAAAACCACTGCCCTTGAAAAGCAGTCCGGCACCGGTCCCGAGGAGACGCTTCACCTCCCCGTGTCCCCAGGGCGTCACCTGGCATTTGTCCTCGGGACAGGTCTTGTAAGCGCTGTCCTTCATCGACTGGAACGCTTCAAAGGATTTGCCGCATTTGAGGCACTCGTAATCGTAGGTCGGCATGGTTGCGGGAGGAAGTTATCCCCCAAATGAGGCTCCGCCGCAAGGGCGCGCACCCGGGCACAAGGCCTCCATGTCGGGTGCCAACCCGATCGATATCTCCCGCCTCCCCCGCCCGTCGTCGAAGCCCAAAGCACAGGCATGCAAGGCGTGGCGCGGAAGGATCAATTCCCGCGCGAGTTTCGGCGTCCACCCGGTTTCGATAAATTCCAAATAAGCCTCCTCGCGCGGCCCGTAAATTTTGTCGCCCACCACGGGAAAACCGGCGTGGGCCAGATGCACGCGGATCTGATGCGTTCGCCCGGTCAGGGGACGCGCGCGCACCAGCGTCATCGGGCGTCCGCGGCAAACAAAGCGCTGCGCAACGCGAAATTCGGTCCGCGCGTCCGCCCCGCGTTCATCGACGCAGCGCTTCAACCAGATCTTCGACGCGCGCACTTCCCCCTGGCGGACAATCGGCGCATCGACCGTCTTGTCGTCCCAGTCCGGCGTTCCACTGACGATGGCGAGATACTCCTTGGCGATCCCGCCGCGCTGCATGGCCAGCCCCAGGGCCCGCGCGCGCTCCGAAGAAAGGGCGAGCAAAACAAGCCCGCTCGTCTCGCGGTCAAGACGCGTGATGATGGAGAGTTGCCCGCGGTTGGCCAACTCGTAGGCGAGCAGGGCTCGCAATCCGTCCCACAGCGTCGGCGCCCCATCCGGCCTCGTCGGGTGCGTGAGCAAGCCCGCCGGTTTGTCCACCGCAATCCAGTCCGCCCCCTCGGTCACCACACGGAAGTTGTCTTGCGCGCGGCGCGATGCTCGGAAACCCTCGTTTTCCTCATGATCCGGCTCAGTCATGTTTCGCGAGTATATCAGTCAGCCGCGGGCGAAGTGCACGCTTTGCGCGACGTGAGCCTGGAGATCGCCCCGCGCACCTTCGCCGCGGTGACCGGACCGAGTGGTTGCGGCAAGAGCACCCTGCTCAATCTGCTGGGCGGACTCGATCAGCCGACCTCGGGAGAAATCACGGTGGATGGCCTGCGCCTCGATGGTGCTGACGATACGGCCCTCACCGCCTACCGCCGCGAGCGGCTCGGTGTGGTTTTCCAATTTTTCAACCTGCTGCCGTCCATGACCGCGGTGGAAAACGTCGAACTCCCCCTCCTCCTCAGCGGGGAAAAAGCACGCGAAGCCCGCCTGCGCGCCATGGAAATGCTCGATTTGGCCGGTCTGACCGGCCGGGCGCACGCCTTCCCGCACCAGATGAGCGGCGGCGAAATGCAGCGCGCCGCAGTGGCGCGTGCCCTGGTCCATCGGCCCTCCCTCCTGCTGGCCGATGAACCCACCGGCAACCTTGACTCGGACAACGCCGCCCGGGTTCTTTCCCTGTTGCAAAAGATTGCCTCCCAAGGCCTCGCTACCCTAATAATTGTCACCCACAGCCCCGAAGCTGCCGCGGTCGCCCACCGGCAAATTCCGATGATTGACGGGCGTTTGGCGGCCTGAAGACCCACGATGCAAAAGCAACACACCCTTGCCGGCCCCGCCTCCTTGGCCGGCGTCTCCCTGCACACCGGAGAAAAAGTCACCCTCACCATCCACCCGGCGCCGGTCAACCACGGATTCAAATTCCGCCGCACCGACCTCAAAGACCAGCCGACGGTCGATGCCCTGGCCTCGAATGTCCGCACCGTCGAAAGGGCCACGACGCTGGTCGAGGGCAACGTCAAGGTCCACACCGTCGAGCACATTCTTTCCGCTCTCACCGGGCTTCGCGTCGACAATGCCATGATCGAGATGGATGCCAACGAGCCTCCCATCGGCGACGGCAGCGCCGCGCCCTACGTGGCCCTGATCAAAAAAGCGGGCATCGCCGAACAGGACGCCCCTCGCCGGTTTTGCGAGATCCGCGAACCGGTCGCGGTGAATACCAAGAACGGCTCCATTCTCGTTGTATTGCCCGACACCACCTTCCGCGTTTCCTGCACGCAGGCCGGGCCCAACGGCAGCTTCACGCAATACCTCAGCCTCGAAATCACCCCCGAGACCTACGAAAAGGAAATCGCCCCCGCGCGCACCTTCGTCCACTACGAGGACGTCGAGCCGCTCATGCAAAAAGGGCTCATTCGCGGGGGAAGTTTGGAAAACGCGATCGTCATCCGCGACAATTCGGTGCTGAGCAAGGAACCGCTCCGCTTTCCGGACGAATTTGTCCGCCACAAGATCCTCGATATCGTGGGCGACCTCACCCTGGCCGGACGTCCCCTGCTCGGTCATGTCGTTGCCGTGAGGCCCGGTCACGGACCGAACACCGAACTGGCTGTGGCCATCGCCAAGCAACACGCCAACATGATGGCCATGATTCCTCCGGCCACGCTGCCGGTCGGCGAGCGCGTCCTTTCCACCACGGAGATCATGAAGATTCTCCCCCACCGGTATCCTTTCCTCATGGTCGACCGCATCGTGGCCTTCGAGGGCGACACCAAGTGCACCGGGGTCAAATCGGTCACCATCAACGAGCCATTCTTCCAAGGCCACTTCCCCAATCATCCGGTCATGCCCGGCGTGCTGCAGGTCGAGGCCATGGCGCAGGTGGCCAGCATCATCATGATGCTCAACACCCAGAACTCCGGAAAAATCGGCTACTTCATGAGCGCGGACGAAGTGAAATTCCGCAAACCCGTCTTTCCGGGCGACACGCTCTTCATCCACTGCGAGCTGACCCGCTCGCGCAAGACCATGGCCCGCGCCGCCTGCCAGTGCACGGTGAACGGCGAAGTGGTCAGCGAAGGCAACCTGCTCTTCGGCCTCGTTTCCGAATGATACACCCCACCGCCATTGTCGATCCGGCCGCGCAGATCGACCCCGGCGCGCGCATCGGCCCCTACTGCGTGATCGGGCCGGAAGTCGCCATCGGAGCCGACACCGAACTGCAGCACCATGTGACAATCATGGGCCCGACCAGGATCGGCAGCGGAAACTTTTTCTATGCTTATTGCTCGATCGGGCAGCGCACGCAGGACCTCAAATATGCCGGGGAGCCGACCCATCTCGAGATCGGCAACGACAATACCTTCCGCGAGTTCTGCACGGTCAACCGCGGCACACTGCCGGGAACAAGAACCGTCATCGGCAACAGCGGGAATTTCCTCGCTTACTCGCACATCGCTCACGACTGCGTCGTTGGCGACAAAGTCATTTTCTCGAACAACGGGACCCTGGCCGGGCACGTCACGGTGGGAGATCACGCGGTCATCGGCGGACTGACGGCCATCCACCAATTTTGCCGCGTCGGGCGGCACGCCATCACCGGCGGATGCTCGAAGATCGTGCAGGATGTCCCGCCCTTCATGATCGCCGATGGCAATCCCGCGGAAGTGCGCGGGATCAACAGTGTGGGCCTCGAGCGCGCGGGATTCTCCCCGGAGACGATCCGCGCCCTCAAGGAAGCCTACCGTTTTCTCTACCGCGGAAACTTGAACTCCAAGCAAGCGGTCGAGGCCATCCGCAAAGAGATCCCCGGCGTCGCCGAGGTCGAGGAACTCTGCGTCTTCGTCGAGACCAGCCAGCGCGGAATCATCAGGTAGCGCGATGGTCTTCCCGCCGACCATTCCCTGATTTGTAGCGGCGGTCTGTGACCGCCGGAGCAAACATCGGCAATCCACCGGCGGTCACAGACCGCCGCAATATCATACCAAGTCCACAAAAGATTTTAGACTTTGTTACTTGAGGTAGGGACGAGCGGCTCGCTCGTCCGC
>JAFMJK010000138.1 GCA_017853515.1 Chthoniobacterales bacterium
AAGGAAGGTAGCGATAGGGTTGGTCGATGTAGGGGCGGTTCCAGCCGGTTTCGGTGTCTTCTTCCGTTTTGGCCACGTCGTCGCCGATCACCATGACCAGCACGCGGTGCTTGCGGTCGAAACTGACCGGATGGGCCAGCCTCACAGTGCCCCTTTCGTCCACTTCTGCTTCCAGAGTTTGGATCATAATGGAAATCTAAGCACGAACCGGGCCAAGTCAAACGGCCACGGGATCGGCAGTGATCTTTTCGAGAGGCAAACCGAGGAGGATGGACGCGGCCCGGCGGTAGGATTCCAATTGTCCACCGTAGCGTTCCCGCAGGTCGCCCTCGATCCCGGTCTTGAAATCGTAGATCGCTGCCGAGACCGGCACACCTTCCCTCATGCTGATGTGCACGCGATCGAAAGTGCCGCCGAGAAATTCACCCCGGTGGAAAACCTCGAAAGGCCGCTCGCGCCAAAGAAGGGTTTCATCTTTCGGGCGGGTGAACATTTTCTCCGCATCCACGGTGGCCAAAAAACGCCTGACCCGGTCCGCCGCCGCATCGTTTCCCCCGACCGCGGCAACTTTGCCGTCACTCCATTCGATTTGCGCGAGCAAGCGATGGACTTCGGAGCCGAACTTGCGGGCGCCCCGGCCGGTGAGAATCTCGCGGGCATCGCGTCCGGCCCGCCGCGAGGGAGGAAAAGAGGGCGTAAAGCTGAGGCCTGAAACTTGAAGAGCGGGGGCGGACGAAGGAAGCGAATCCGGAGTTTGGAGATTGCAGATTGCAAATTCGTTGAACCACTTCGCATCGCCCTGTTCGCGCCGATCACCGTCGCCGGGAAAATTTTTCTCCAGCCAGTTTCCGGCATTCTTGTCGTTGCGTCCGCGCGCAGTGAGGCAATAGAGCGCTTTTTTGGCGCGGGTCATGGCAACGTAGAGAACGCAGAGCGACTCGTAGGATTGCTTGGCCCGCATTTCCTCGCGCGCTTCGCGCAGCACGGGATCGGCCTCGCACCAGTCCTTGCGCGGCAATGCCAGTCCCCAGAGAACTTTTCCATTCGCGTCGCGGTGCAGCGAGATTCCCGCGTCTTCGCGGAACTCGCTCATGGCTTTGCCGCCCAACTCCGGGAGGATGACCATGTCCACCCCGAGGCCTTTGGCTTGATGCACCGTCATGACGCGCACCGCGCCGGGTGTTTCATTTTCTTCCAGCGTGTGATGTTCGATGCAGCGGACCAATCCCCGCCAATCGGCCGCCTGAGCCGAGGCCAAATCGAACGCCGCGGCGGCGGAAACGAAGGCTTCCAATTCCTGCGGTCCGATGATTTGCGCGGCGCGGGCGCGATCGATCCAACAGCGGATCAAAGGTCCGAAACCCGAATCGGCCGCAGTCCTCCGGGATTCCGCCAGGAAGACATTCATGTCGTTGCCGATGATTTCCCGCCAAGGTGAAGCCAACGCATGGGCGGCGGCGATTTTTTCCGCGGGCGAGGCAATGTGCCGGATAAGGGAGAGCAATGCATTGCCCGCGGGCGTGGCGAGGCAAGGATTCACTTTGCCCTCGGCGGCCACGGAAATTCCGTGCTGTTTCAACACGCGCACGTAGCGCGCCAGTTCGTCATTGGTCCGCACGAGAATGGCGCAATCGAGGCCGCGCGCGAGCGGGTCGGTTTCCCGGAGGATATCCACCACATTGCGGGACAATGCTTCGTCCGGCGATTCCCCGTCGTCCGGGTCGACGACCTGCATCCGCGCGTAGCCTTGGCCCGCGTTTTCCACGGCGCGGTGCGCAACCCAGGCGCGCCGCCATGCGGCCAAGGACGAATCGGGGAAACGGAATTCGCCGGCCCCGTTTTCCAAAGTATCCGGAGCGAGCACGGATTCGACGACCTGCACAATGGCGCGCGACGAACGCCGGGAGACCTCGAGTTTTTCCTCGTCGACCACCGGAGATTTGCCGCGGTTGTAGTGGTCGCGTATTTCCCAGAAGAGCCGCGCGTCGCCGCCGCGCCATCCGTAAATGGCCTGCTTGGTGTCGCCGACATAGAAGAAAGAGCGCGTGCCGGAATTGTCCTGGATGATTTCGTCCGCCAGCGGACCGAGGATTTTCCATTGCGCTCGGCTCGTATCCTGGAATTCATCGAGCAACCAGTGGTCGTGCCGCGCATCGAGCCGGAAGTCGAGATCGGTCCGCCAAGCTTCCCTCGCACCGGAAGCGAGAAAGAGGGTGATGTCGGAAAACGTCAGCGCGCCCGTTTCCCGCACGGCGGCATCGTAGACCGACTCGTATCGCGCGAGCAGCGTATGCAGGGCGCGCGAAGAAGCGAGTTTCGCCTCGATCTCCGACTTGATCAGGGCGCGGCGCAACTCCTCGCGCAGGCGCGGCAGATCACCGCGCAAGTAAAGCCGGTCCGCCTTGGCGTTGCCGACCGGGACATACGCTTCTCCCGTCACCGCATCGGGGCTGGATTTGCCGAGCTTGTCGGCGAGAAATTTTTCCAATTCCGGATCCATGCGTCTCGGCGGCCGGTGCGCCTCGGCCAGCGAAAGCCAGGCATCCCATTGAGAGCGCGCTTTGGTTCCGAGATCGGGATGCGTTGCAGTGATGGCTGCACGGAACGCGCCAACCGCCGCATCGACCGATCCGGCATCAAGAATGCTGCCGCCGGTCCAGATCGCATCGGGGTCGCCCCACTTCACATCGGCGGGCGTATCCAGGTAGCTTTGCTGCAAGCTGCGCGCGGCCGATTCGATCGTGGCGTGGACGGAACGGTCGGAGCGGTTGCGACTCTGTTGGCGCAGCAACTCGACGAGTTGGTCGAGTCCGCCCTCCGACCCGGCAGCGGCGGAGAAGAAACGTTCGAGGGCCAGACGCCTCTGCTCCTCCAAGGCCGCTTCGTCGAGCAGACGGAACTCGCGGCCCAGCCCCAATTCGAAAGGAAAGGCGCGGACGATGCGTCCGAAAAATCCATCCATCGTTCCCATGGAAAGGCGCGGCAAGGCGGCGGTCATCTGGCGCAGCCAGACGAGACATTGCGCGGCGGTCAGGTCGTTCATGCCGAGTTCGCGGCGCAGGTCGGCCAGCGAGTCCGGATTGCGGATGGCACCGGACAAACGCCCGAAAAGATTCTGCAAAAATTCCGCCGCCGCTTTGCGGGTGAAGGTCAGGGCGAGAATTTTGTCCGGCGCCTGATCGCGGGCGAGGAGTTCGAGGCACCTGGTGACGAGACGATAGGTTTTGCCGCTGCCGGCATTGGCCACGATGAGAAGGACGCGGGCGAAATCTTTCACGGGCGACCCTCCAGAAGCTCGATGGTTTCCGCGTCGAAAATCTCCGCCGGATGTTCCCCGCCGAACCACGCGGAAAAATCGTCGTAATCCGGAGCGGAGGCCGGCGGCCAGAAAACCCCGCGCGCCACCCGGTCGGCCACGGCGGCGGCGCAGCGGACCGCACTCTCTTGCGCGTCTTCCTCGAGCGAGAGCAGCGCGATCTGCGTATCGTCCGGATCTCCGGGCAGGAGGATGTATCCGACGCCGATTGTTTTGCGCGCATGCTCCGGCCAAATTTTCGCCGCGATATGCCGGTAAAGCGGAAGCTGCAGATCAATCCACGCCTTCTCCACCGGCCGGCCGGCTTTGTTGGTGCGCGTTATGGCGCACTCGGGAAAATCGTCATCGGCGCGCGCGCGACCGAAGTGCGTCTCCTCCGGAGTTTTTGCGCCGGCGAATGTCTTGTAATCGAGGATGCGGAGGCCTTCCTCTTCGTGCACTTCGACGCGATCCATGGTTCCGACAAGGGCGAGAGGGCCGATGGTCAGGCCCGCATCTTTTTTCACCGCGTGTTCGCTCTCCACAATGGCCCATCCGGCGCGCCGTTGCGCCGCCTGCAGGACGGCAAGACGGCGCAACCGCTGGCGCATCGACTCGATTTGCACAAGGACGACCGGCGGCGGATTGCGCCCGAAGCGTTGCGCCGCGATGCGGTCGAGTTCTTTCCCGAGGAATTCGGCGATCACCTTGTCTTCGGTGCTGTCCGCCGGTCCGCATTTGTGGAGGTTCTCGACCACACGATGGAGCAATGTTCCGTAATCGGCCGCACCGATCTCCCGGGCCTCGGGATCGAAGGGCTGCAGTCCCCTCACCTGACCCAGATAAAAACGGAGCGGGCATTCGAGGTAATGTTTGAAGCCGGTCGCGCGGATGGAATCGACGCGCGCGGGCGGATCGAGCCGCAATTTCCAATCCGGAAACGGCGCGTGCACCCGGCGGCGGGCGGGTGAAGGCTGGAAAACTTTTTCCACGCGGGCCGGCAAATCCTCGTCCGGACAACCGAGGAGCAAGCGCGAGGGACGGTTCGGTTCACCTCCGCTGCGGAAACGGCTGTAACCCAAGCGCAGATCCGACGGACCATGCCGCTGCAGGAGACACGAGAGCAGATAGGCATCGCGCGCGTAGCGCGAATTATTGTCGGTCAGTCCGATTTTGGCGCGCAGTTTATCGGGGAGAAAAGCATCCTCGGTTGCTCCTGCGGGAAGCGCGCCCTCGCGGCAGCCGGCCACGCAGAGAACAGGCGCATCCGTCCACGGCGCCTCGAGCCATCCGCTGATCTGCACCGCACCTTCCGGCGCGGGATGAAACACCCGGCTTTGCGCCACGCTGATTTTCACGAGGGCTTCCCGCCATTCCGGAGACAAGTCGTCAAGGAGCGGTGATGATTCATCGATGGCCTCCACGAGTGTCTCCAGTTCCTCGACGGTTCTTTCGTCCGCCTCCTCCTCCGTTCCGTAGACAGCGCCGAGCACATCGCGTCCGGAAAGTTTTTCCCCGAGTAATTTTTCCAATGCCGCGATGAATTTTCTCGGAACGTCGTCTTCCTCGCGCGGGGATTTGTTTCCTGCGGACCATTCCTTGGCGGAATCCAGTGTGCGGCAGAGCTTCGACGCGATGAGGACATCGCAGGCGGCAGCGGCGTCTTCGGGAAGAAAACCCGTTTTGCCCGCGAAGAAGCGGAGAAAAGCGGGGAGTTGCAGGAGCGGACGGATCGCCGGCAAATGGTGGCCGCGGGAAAATTCCACCCAACCCGAGAGAATGGTGGCGGCTTGGGTGCGGTTCAGCGGTCTTCCTTCCGGCAGGTAGGCGATGTTTCCCCTCTTGGTGATTTCCGCCTCGAGCGCGGCGGTGGAGTCGGCGTCGGCCGAGACAAGGCTGAATGCCTCGTTCCCGCGCGCGGCCACGAAGTTGACGAGCGCCTCCGCCTCGAGAGCGCTGTCGTTTTCCGCGGCGATGACGGTGTCCGGCACGTTGATGCTGTGCGTCAGCCACCAGTCCGGATCCGGACGCGCCCAATGATCGAAGCGGGCGTTATCGTCTCCGCAACTCCAGCTCACGATATCGACCGGAAGGCCGGCGGCGGAAATTTTTTCCAACCATTGCGAAACAAGGACGGGGAGATCGGGAACGAGCGCGACGATAATGCGGGCGATGCCGGCGGGCGCGGTTCCGTCCTGCGCCAAGCGGAGGCGCATGGCGTTCGCATCCTCCCGGCCGCCCCGGCGCAAAGTTTTCAGGTAGGCATCATGCAAGGCGGAAAATTCTTTCCAGCGCTGCGCGTCATGCGGGGCATGCGCGGTCAGTTCGGGCGAGCCCGGATGCAATCCGGCTTCGGCCAGCGCATCGCAGACCGAAGCGAGACGCGAGCTGACGCCGAGCCAATCCTCGGGTTGCGAAAGTTTGACCGCGGGCGGGACGAGCGCGGCAATTTTTTCGCGGCGCGCTTCCCGCAGGACGCGCAACCACGCTGCGGCGCGTTCGAGCGGTGTGGCTGTGTTATCGGCATCGCCGAGCAAGGCCTGCATGGGCAGCCGGAAAACGGGGGCAAGGACCCCGCCGGCTTGTCGCGCGAGTTCGCGGCGCACGGCGCGTGCCGCACCGGCCGTGGGGACGATGACCATGGTGTCGCCCAGATCGACGGGACGCTCCTTGCGGTCCTTGAGCAGAAAAGCGGCGACCTGCGAGGGGAACTGGGCGGAGGCGGAAAGAAAAACGGGAGAACTCAAGCGTCCCGTATCTTAGCCGTTCGGCGGCGGGCGACGAGTCCGCATCGGGTCATAAAACCAAACACCAAAAGGTCGTGGACTTATCGGTAGAGCGTTGTTGGTAGGGCCCGC
>JAFMJK010000139.1 GCA_017853515.1 Chthoniobacterales bacterium
GCTGATGCGTTATCGCACGGCGAGCGCGAGCTTGATGTCTCCCTTGGCCACCATGTGCAGAACGCTGGCGGCGAGCGTCTGGTAAGGAAGCCCGGCTTCCTCGGCCCGGGCACGTAAACCGGCGATGGTTTCGTGCGTGGTGCGGATGTTGATTCGCGCCGGGCGGGCCGGCTTGCGGGTGATGGTCATTTTCGCCGCGGTTGTCGGCGAAGGCAGGCCCAAGGCGTGCTGTTGCGCGCGGGTGAGCGCTTTGCTTTGGTCAAAGCGCCAGCCTTCACCGACCGGTTCCTCAGCGTAGCTCGTTTTCTTTTTTTTGGTCTTCATAGGCTTTCTTCTGTTTGCGCCAATATCCGGCGCCGATCACACGAATGGCATCGCCTCGCAAGGTGAACCGCACGGTGAGCACGCCATGGCCATCATGGCCGACGGCATAGAACCTCGGCTCGTCGGAGCTGTGTGTTTCGTTCGGGACAATCATGCGCTGCGGGTCTTGGAAAACTTTCCGCACGGTGGAAAAGTCGATGCCGTGCTTGGCGAGGTTGGCCGCCTCCTTGTCTGGATCGAATTCCAGCCGCACGCACACAATGTGTGCCTTGTGGCATCCCTCGTCAAGGCCGTCCGAAGACAACACGGCGGCGGTCCGCACGGCGAGCACCTTCACCATCACCCCCGTCCCCGAGCCCTCGACCTATCTGGCCGCGACCGGCCTCGTCGCCCTGATGCTCTGGCCCCTGCGCCGGCGCTTGCGTGGCAAGGTTTCTCCGGGAGGAGCGACACCTGCGGCGCAAGGTGCCGATGGCTAGGGTCAGACGAAGTCCGCGTTTCCGCACATAGTGCGGAGATGCTCGAGGAGGCCTCGGCCTTGCAATTCATCCGCGGAGAGCCCGCTCGTCCGCTCTGCCAGAACCAGCGGTATGTGCCGGGCCAGCAGGCGAAGGCGTCTGAGGGTAGTTGAAGGTTGAGGGCTGACAGTTGGTGGGTTTGAAAATATAGGGGCGACGTCCCCGCCGCCAGTCCTTCGGTTTATGCGTCGCCGGGGACGGCGACGCTACAGTTTCGCAAAGGAGACACAACGGAACGCCTCTGCACCCGGCGCGGCGGCAGCGAGCTCACCGAGCGGTTTTATCTGACCGACCTTCCAACCGAACTCCCGCCCCCACATGGCCAGATCATCGAAATTCACATCAGCCGTGATGTCCTGGCGCCCGGGCATCTCGTAAACCTCGTCGCCGGTCAGTCGTTGTTGTCCGCGATAAGCACGCAAGGTTCCCGCCGGACGTCGATGGTAGATCTCCTCCGTTGTTCCTCCGTAATCGATGACCAGCATCGCACCCGACTGCCATGACGCCGTCATGCCGCGCATCCACTCGCGGACCGGTTCGAAAACCTCGACTCTCTGGCCATCGTTCCAATCACGCGCAAAAACGGTCGAAGCGGGCAGGGGACGCGCGGGCGCGAGAAAAATCTCCTGCAGTTTTCCCTCGATCGCTTTGAGATGCAGTTCGGTCCAGCCGTCGTTTTCTTTGCGGAACACGCGGCAGGGAAAAGCGTCGAAAAACTCATTGTGATAAATCAACGCGCCCCCCTCGCACAAAGCCAAGGCTTCCTCGATTGCGGAGTGCCAAGTGCCGCGCACGAATTTCCGCTGCTCTGCGCGCAACGGCTCCGACGTCTCCACCAAATGCAGATCGACCTTCCGCTTCCCTAACCACCCGAAGCTTTTCATTACTGCTGAGGCAAGTGAACCCGAACCCGGACCGCATTCGATGACATTGAATCGTTTCCAACCGCATCGGTTGGCTTGCGCACGCAGCCATTGTCCGATCGCTTCGCCCAGCGCTGGGGTCAGTTGCGGAACTGTGGTGAAATCCCCGCGGCTCCCGATCGTCCGGACGTTCCGCGTGTAGTAGCCATCCTGCGGGTGGTGCAGCGCGATGCCCATGAAGGTATCGAACGGAATCGCCCCGCCGTTTTCATCGAGGGCGGATTGCAAAGCTTGGCGGCCGGTGGACATCGACTCGCAGACTATAGCAGAACCGCCTTCACGGTTTGGCGTCCCGCTTGACACGCGGCGGGCCGCAGACTTAATGTTGGTCAACAGGTCAACATTATGAAATCCGTCAGTGTTCACGAAGCCAAGGCCCGTTTTTCCGAACTGGTCGGAAGGGTGCAGAGGCAAGGTGTGTCCGTGGTGGTCAGCCGTTACGGACACCCTGTGGTTGAGTTGCGCCCTTTGCGCGCGGCCAAGCGTTCGGCCAAGCACCCGCTGCTGTCGCGTCTCGTCATTCGCGGCGATCTGACCAAGCCGACCGAGGCCGAGTGGGGCGATGTCTGAACCGCTGCTGCTGGACACTTGCGGGTTGTTGTGGTTGGCGGCGGGTCATCGTCGTTTGAGCGCGCCGGCGAGGAAGCGCATCGACTCCGCGACGCTGGTCGGGGTTTCCGCCATCACCGCGTGGGAGGTCGGACTCAAAGCGGCGCGCGGCGAGCTGAAACTGCCGATGGAGGCCGAGGAATGGTTCGAGGGTGTGGTCGAGCACCACCGGCTTCAGGTTTTTGAAATTACCCCCCGCATCGCTTTCGAGGCGAACCGCCTGCCATGGCATCATCGCGATCCGGCGGACCGTTTCATCTTGGCCACGGCAAGGCTGCATCACATGGCAGTGGTGACGGCGGACGACAACTTTGCGGTCTACGGTATGGAGACTTTTGTTTGAGTGATTCCAAGCCAGCGCGGCAACTGCCCATTTACGAGATTGAGGACCGCATCGTCGACGCGGCGAAAACGCAATCGCGCCTGATTCTGCGCGCCCCGACCGGCTCGGGCAAATCGACGCAGGTTCCGCAGATGCTGCTCGATCGCGTGGTGCCCGAGGGTCAGATCGTCGTGCTGCAACCTCGCCGCATGGCCGCGCGCATGCTCGCGTCCCGGGTGGCGCAGGAGCGGGGAGAATCGCTGGGCCAGACCGTCGGATATCAAGTCCGCATGGAGGGCAAATCCTCGGCCAAGACGCGCATCCTTTACGTGACCGAAGGCATTCTCCTGCGGCGCATGATCGGCGATCCGGAATTGCGCGGGGTTGCTGCCATTGTCTTCGATGAATTCCACGAGCGTCATCTTTACGGCGACATCACCCTGGCTCGCGCGCTCGATCTGCAGGAAACCGCGCGACCGGATCTCAAGCTGGTCGTCATGTCGGCCACGCTGGAGGTGGGCGAGTTGGAAAAGTATCTCGCACCTTGTGAAGTCCTCGAATCGGCGGGCCGCACTTTTCCGGTCGAGGTCCGTCATCTCGAACGCTCGCCCGGCGACACGCCGCCATGGGAACTGGCCGCCGAGGCGCTTTCCGAACACGCGCCGGAATCCGGTCATGCCCTGGTCTTCATGCCCGGCGCTTATGAAATCCAGCGAACCATTTCGGAAATCCGCGCAACCTCCGCGCTGCGCGATTTCGCTGTTTTCGCTTTGCACGGTGAAATGCCGCCACGAGAGCAGGACGAGGCGGTTGCGCCCGGTGGCGGCCGCAAGATCATCGTTTCGACCAATGTGGCGGAGACATCGCTGACCATCGAGGGCGTCACGCTCGTGGTCGATAGCGGACTCGCCCGCATTGCCCGCCACGATGCCCGTCGCGGGATCAATACCTTGCTCGTCGAAAAAATCAGTCGCGCCTCCGCCGACCAGCGTGCCGGTCGCGCGGGGCGAACTGCACCCGGACGCTGCGTGCGTTTGTGGATGACGAAGGACCACGAGCAACGCGCCGCGTCCGAGTTGCCGGAAGTCAAACGCCTCGATCTGGCCGAGGTGGTGCTTTCGCTCAAAGCGGCGGGAGTCGTTGACCTCGAGAAATTCCGATGGCTGGAACCGCCCGAACCGCGGGCGCTGCAACGTGCGACCGAATTGCTCGAGGATCTGGGCGCGCTGGACCATGGCGGCGTCATTACCGCGCTCGGGCGCCAGATGTTGGCCTTTCCGGTGCATCCGCGTTACGCGCGTCTGCTCCTCGAAGCGGAGAAACTCGGTTGTGTCAAAGCGGCCTGTTTGCTCGCGGCGCTGACCCAAGGACGCGGACTGCTGGTCAAGAGCACCTCGCGTGACATGGATAAACGCCGCGACGAAATGCTGCGCGATGGAGCGGCGTCGGATGTCTTGGTCCAACTGCGCGCCTTCTCCGTGGCGCGAAAATCGAATTTCGATCCGGCGCGCGGTCGTGCCTTGGGCATCCACATGCAGTCAGCGCGGCAATCAGCGCAGCTCGCCGACAAATTCGCCGACATCGCGCATGGGGAGGGTCTGAATCTGACCGACGAACCGCCGCCGGAGCATTCGATGGAAAAATGCATGCTTGCCGCATTCCCCGATCATCTGGCCAAGCGCCTCGACCGCGGCACGCTGCGTTGTGATCTGGTCCACGGACGCCGCGGAACGCTGGCCCGCGACAGCGTGGTGACGAGCGAACTTCTCGTGGCGGGCGAAATCACCGAAATCGGCGGACGCGAGGGTGATGTGCAGACTTTGCTCACGCTGGCCTCGCCGGTGCGCGAAGAGTGGCTGCAGGAAATGTTTCCGGGGGAATTCTCGGATGCAACCGCGACGATGTTCGATCCGGTAACGCGCGGGGTGACCGCGCGGCGCGTGACCAAATTCCGCGACTTGATCCTGCGCTCCGGTCCGGGCGGCGAACCCGATCCGGCGGCCGCGGCCAAAATCTTCGCGGAGAAAATCGCCGCGGGTGATTTGTCCCTGCCGTTGTGGAACGAAACGGTCGAACAATGGATCGCGCGCTTGAATTGCCTCGCGGGATGGATGCCCGAATTGGAACTGCCGCGTATCGATGCCGAGGAAAAACGATTTCTCTTCGAACAACTGGCGCAGGGCGTGACGAATTACCGCGCGCTCAAGGACAAAGATCCGTGGCCCGTGCTGCGCGGATGGTTGTCTGCGCCACAGCTCGGCGCGCTCGAAGCTTACGCGCCGGACAAAATCAAACTTCCCGGCGGCCGCAACGCGCGCGTGGTTTATGCCGAAGGCCAGGCGCCGGTCCTGTCGGCACGGGTGCAGGATCTTTACGGCGTGGAAGCGCCGCTCACCGTGGCCGACGGACGCCAGCGCATCCGCGTGGAAGTTCTCGCGCCCAACCAACGTCCGATCCAAGTGACGGATGACATGGGAAGTTTTTGGCGCAACACCTATCCGCAAATTCGTCCCGAATACGCGCGGCGTTATCCCAAACACGAGTGGCGATGAGCAGTAGGGACCGGCGTTTCGTGGCGGCGCATCGCGGCGGACCGCTCGACAGCCAAAGCCATGCGGCACTGGCTCGTTGGGCTGCCGATTGTGCCGCGCGCGTGCTTCCTGCGTTTGCGCGCCATAGCCCAGACCCACGGCCGGCGAAGGCACTCGAAGTGTTGCGCGCTTGGGCCGCGGGCGAGGTGAAGACCGGTGTGGCCATGAAAGCTTCGCTCGCCGCGCATGCCGCCGCGAGAAAGGCAACCGATCCTGCGGCGGTCGCCGCCGCCCGCGCGGCAGGCCAAGCGGCAGGGACGGCGCACTGCGCGGATCATTGCATGGGCGCTTTGCTTTATGCGCTCAAGGCATTGGCCGCCGAGGGTCGGAACGCCGGAAGCGAGTTCCGCCGGCGCATCGCCAAACTTCCGTTGCATCTGCGCGAACAGGTGAAGCACGGTGTCCTCGCAAGGTCGGGGAAAATGAAGCTCCCCGTCTCAGCGCAAACAAAGCGCGCTACCGTTCGGAAACCGCTTGCCTGATTGCGCGGACGGGCGAAATTTTCCCCATGGCCGTTTACGTCTACGAAACGATTCCGCGCAAAGAGGGTGAACCGGTGCGGACCTATGAAATCCGCCAGAGCATGAAGGATGCGGCCTTGGCCAAGCACCCGGAAACCGGCGAGCCGATCCGGCGGGTCATCACCGGCGGCTTCGGCGTCATGACCTCATCGAAGGGCGCCTCATCAGCACCCGGGCCGACCTCCGGCGGTCATTGTTGCGGCGGTGGCTGCGGTTGCGGTTGAAGAACCTCGAAAAATCCGTTTAATACCAAGTCCCAACGATTTTAGGCTTTGTTACTTGAGGTAGGGACGAGCGGCTCGCTCGTCCGCTCTCTTTCCAACGGACACGCAA